>JAEUJR010000491.1 GCA_016793585.1 Archangium sp. | reverse complement strand
CTTCTCCGTCATCGGCATGCTCGTGTTCGTCGCGGGCTTCTTCGTGATTCGAAAGATCCTGCCGTTCGACGTGCACAAGGAGCTCGAGGTCGACCAGAACACCGCGGTCGGCATCGTCATCGCCTCGTTCATTCTCGGCCTGGCCTTCATCATCGGCATGTCGATTCACGGCTGACGCAACTTCGACACTCACGTCGGGTTGGAGTGGTGGTGAGACGCCTCCTTCTGGTGGTGCTCGTGGTGTGCACGCCGGCGTGGGCGCACGATCTGGGCGTCGACGTCACGCTCAATGGAACCGCCCCCAGCCCCAACAACCCGCGCACCGGCTCGCTCGGGTTCTCGCTCTCGGGCAGCTACGACTTCACCGAGCGCTGGAGCGCCTTCCTCACCGGCGTGTTCATGCGCGACTTCGCGACCCGCTCCGAAGACTCGTTCAGCCCCGGCTCGAACGTCTTCCTCTTCAGCGGCGGGGCGATGTTCATCGCGAACGATCACCTGATGCTGATGGCGACGATTTCTGGCTCGCCGCCTTCGGTGCAACGCAACGCCACCACCTTCGACGGGCTCGATGGAGGCCCCGTGGGGTACGTCATCAAGGCCACCAACTTCAGCGTGGGCGGTTCGTTGCTGGGGTCGTACGCGACGAACGGCCTCTCGAGCTGGGAGCACACGATCGATCTCTCGGCCGGCGTCAACCACCTCGAGAGTGATCAGATCGCCGAGCTCGGCACGACGCTCCGTGCGCGGCTGCTCCGCGCGTATTGCGAGCGAAACCCCGTGGCCGGCTACTGCCCCATCGTGCTCGGCATCGACGCGCCGCTCACGCAGGTGCGGCTTGGCGCCACGTACACCGCGACCCTCTTCTTCAAGACCGACGTCTCGCTCGACGTGGCCGGCTTCCTGTACGACGCCCCTGATCCACTCGCGGTGGGCTCGTACAGCGCGGCCATCGCAGGGCGGCAGGGGCCAGACGTGGGCCTGGGCACGCCCGTCGCGCCGTGGGTGTTGACGGTGCGGCCGTCGGTCTCGCACCGCGCAGGCAGCTTCACGGTGAAGTTCGTCTACCAGTACGGGCTCTACGCCTCGCAGAGCGGCTCGAATCACCTGCTCAGCGCCAGGCTCTCGTGGAAGGTGAACCCCACCCTGAAGCTCAGCCTCACCGCGCTCGGCCAGACCGACTTCGCGAATGGGTCGGTCGCGAATCGCGGCGGCAGCCTCACCACCGGGCTCCTCATTCTGTTTCCATGACGCGATGTTGCGGGACTGTGGCCGCCGGGAGACGATAGAGGTCCTTCGCCTCAAGGCGTGCCTCTTCCGGGAGCTTCACCGTGACTGTTCGATTCCGCTCTGCCTCCACGCTGGCCGTGGTCTGTCTTCTCGCGACGCTGTCTGGCTGCGCGAACTGCGGGGGCGGCGTCACCGTCAGCGGGAAAGACGGCGGCAGAGCCGGCGGGAGCAGCGGCGTGGGCGGCGGCATCAGCGGCACGGGAGGCGGCTTCTCGGGCACGGGTGGTGGCGGCGGCGGCCTGGCGACGGGCGGCGGCTTCACGACGGGCGGAGGCGACGCTGATGGCGGCGAAGACGCGGGCTCGACGCAGCTGTGCTCGCTCGTGTCGTGTCAGTCGGCGAACGCTTCGTGCGGCCCGGTCGGCGATGGCTGTGGCGGCTACCTCAACTGTGGAACGTGCACGCCTCCGCAGACCTGTGGTGGCGGCGGCATTCCCTCGCAGTGCGGTGGCACCATGGGCTGCACGCCGAAGACGTGCGTGGGCGAGAACGCGAACTGCGGCCCGGTCGCTGATGGCTGCGGCGGCATTCTGAACTGCGGCACCTGCACGGTGGCAGGCGAGACGTGTGGCGGTGGCGGCATGCCGAACCGCTGCGGCGCCTCTGGCGTGAACATCGTCGACGGCGGCTGTCAGGGCCTCACCACCTGCCCCATGGGCCTCAACTGCGGCCCCATCGCCGATGGCTGTGGCGGCACCATCTCGTGCGGCACCTGCACCATGGCCGGCCAGACGTGCGGTGGCGGCGGAGTGGCGAACGTCTGCGGCGCATCTGCCTCGTGCACCCCGCGCACGTGCGCTCAGGCACAGGCGACGTGCGGCCAGGTCGGTGATGGCTGCGGCAACCTCACCCCCAACTGCGGCACGTGCAACGTCGACGCAGGCGTCATCTGCGGCGGTGGCGGCATTCCCAACGTGTGCGGCAGCAACATTCCCGACGCCGGATCCTGCACCGGCCTGTGCCCGCGGCAGAACCAGTGCGACGCCGGAGTGAACTCCGTCACCGGCACCATTCTCGCGCCCACCAACGCGGCAGCGGGCTACGGCAACCCCGACCCGATTCCTGGCGCGCTCGTCTACGTGCCCAACGGCACCGTGCAGCCCATCACGCCCGGAGCCTCGTGCACGAGCTGCTCGGGCCAGGCGTCAGGCAACCCGCTCGTGACGACGACCAGCGCCACCAACGGCACCTTCACCCTCAACAACGTGCCCTGCGGCGCGAACGTTCCGCTCGTCATTCAGCTGGGCAAGTGGCGCCGGCAGGTGGTGATTCCCAACGTGAACTGCTGCGGCACCACGACGCTGCCGGCCGATCTCACGCGCCTGCCGCGCACCGCCGCAGAAGGCGACATTCCGCTCATCGCGATGGTGACCGGCAACGCCGACCCGATGGAGTGCATTCTGCCGAAGATCGGCATCGCCTCGACCGAGTTCACGGGCCCGATGGGCAGCGGCCGCGTGCGCATGTTCCAGGACAACGGCGCGACCTTCCCCAACGGGGGCGATGACACCGACCTCTTCGGCAACTCGACCGAGTTGATGAAGTACGACCTGGTCATCGTCGACTGCGTCGGCGGCCCGACCCGGCGTACCGCGACCGAACTCACCAACATTCGCAACTACCTGAACAGCGGCGGCCGCATCTACCTGAGCCACTACGGCTACGTGTGGCTCGACCAGAACTCGCCGTTCGACACCGTCGCGAGCTGGCAGGGGAATCAGGCCGACCCCAACCCGAACACCCAGAACGCGTGGATCGACACCTCGTTCCCCAAGGGCGCGACGTTCGCGCAGTGGCTGCTCAACACAGGTGGCTCGACGACGCTGGGCCGGGTGAGCGTGCAGCAGACGCGGCGTGACACGAACGGGCTGCCAACCAACTCGCCGGCGCAGCGGTGGATTCGTTCTGACTCGCCCGGCGGCATGACGGGCACGGGCGCGATTCCCTTCCAGTTCACCTTCAACACGCCGGTGGGCGCTGCTGCCGGAGCACAGTGCGGCCGCGTGCTGTTCTCCGACTTCCACGTGTCGACGGGCGCGACCGGCAGCGGCACGTTCCCCGGGTCGTGCAACGGCGCGGCGCCCATGTCGGCGCAGGAGAAGGTGCTCGAGTTCATGATCTTCGACCTCACCTCGTGCATTCAGCCCGACAACGGCCAGTCGACCTGCTCTCCGCGCACGTGTCAGCAGCAGGGCTTCAACTGCGGCCAGCAGGGCGACGGCTGCGGTGGCGTGATTCCCAACTGCGGCATGTGCCCCTCGGGTCAGACGTGTGGTGGTGGCGGGCAACCAGGCGTCTGCGGTGGCTCGATGTGCATGCCGCGCACGTGTCAGCAGCAGAACATCGAGTGTGGCCAGGCAGGCGATGGCTGCGGCAACGTGATTCCGAACTGCGGCACGTGCCCGATGGGTCAGGTCTGCGGCGCAGGTGGACCAGGCCGGTGTGGCACCGGCGCCTGCGTGCCGCGCACGTGTACCCAGCAGAACCTCTCGTGCGGCCCTGCGGGTGATGGCTGCGGCAACCTCATTCAGTGCGGCAACTGCACGGCGCCCGACACCTGCGGCGGTGGTGGAACGCCCGGCGTGTGTGGGCGTACCTCGTGTCAGCCCCGCACCTGCACGCAGGCCAACGCAGCGTGCGGCCTCATCGCCGATGGCTGCGGCAGCACGGTGAACTGTGGCAACTGCATCGCTCCGCTCACGTGCGGCGGTGGCGGCGTGCCGACCCAGTGCGGCGGCATCATGTAGTCAGTTGAGCGAGCGCTCGACGCCCGCCTCGAACAGCGCAGCGGCTCCGGGCAACACCGGTCTGGAGCCGTACTTCACGACGGCCTGAGAACGAATGAAGCGGTTGAGGCGCGACGACTCTCGCGTGACGGCGCCGAAGTCCCACGAGGAGGGCGCGTCGAGGTCGGGGTACGTCGAGCGCCAGCGCGCCGCGCGTTCAGCGGTGTTGTGATTCGTGTGGCTGGGGCCCAGCGAGCGCCCGCGCGGACCGACGAGGTAGAGCTGAATGAGCCCCCACCCTTCAGGCTCCTCTCGCCACCACGCGTGACGCCGGCCCTGCGCCGCCACGTGTACCCGCCGAATACGAACGTTCGGGTTCGCCGAGACGGGCCAGAGCACGAGCAGTGGCGGCCACAGCGCTCCCGCGCGCCGGCTCGAGACGAGCGCGTCGGCAGAACGGAACTCACGCACGCGCTTGTTCGGCCGTGAACTGAGCTCGAAGACGCGGCAGCTCGTCTCACGCAGCACGAAGTCGACGAGCAGGTGGAAGTCATCGCCCGCCGCGTAGAAGTCGCAGTTCGGCATCAGCGCTTCGCCGCCTTCTCGACCAGCTGCGCGAGCTCGTCGCGCTGGCGTTCGGTCTCCTTCGTCCACCCGAACAGGTGCGGTGAGATGGGCTCACGATCGAACCAGAACAACCCGCTCTTGCCACTGAGCCTCGGCGCGACGGCCAACCAGATGATGGTGTCGGCCCCCTGCTCGGGCGTGCGCAGAATGCCCTTCGTGATCTTGTAGAAGCGCGGCAGCGAGCTGCGCACCGCCGGCGTGTCGGCCCAGCCCGGGTGCATCGTCGAGAAGGTGACGTCAGGGTGCTTCACGGCCCACTGCTCCGAGAGGATCACCTCGGCCCGCTTCGTCTGCGCGTACGCCACCACGCCGTCGAAGCGCTTCACGTCACCCTGCAGAATCGCGAGATCGAGCTTCTGCGTGAACATGCCGCCCGACGTCACGGTGACGACGCGCGCCTTCGACAGGAGCAGCCGCGGCATGAGGGCTTCGGTCAACGCGTACGGCCCGAGCACGTTGGTGGCGAACGTCACCTCGTGGCCTTCGTCGGTGGTGGCGAGCGTGTCGGGCAGCACGCCCGCGTTGTTCACCAGCACGTCGACGGGCCCGCGGAACGCGTCGACGAAGCGCCGCACGTCGGCCAGGCGCGAGACGTCGAGCCGCGAGAGGTGCACGTCGGCGCTGGGCAGCTCGGTCTTGATGCGTTCGACCGCCGCCTGCCCGCGCGCGTCGTCACGGCAGAGCAGGTGAACGGTGGCGCCGAGGGCTGCGAGCGCGCGCGCCGTCGAGAAGCCGAGGCCCGAGTTCGCGCCGGTGACGAGCACGACCCTGCCCTGCATCGAGACACGAAGGTCGCCCTCGACGAACCGCCGCGCGTGCCGCTCGAAGCCCGACCGGTCGAACGAGAACAACACCGAGGCGTCGAGCGCCCTGTCGAAGAGACCCATGCGGCTGGTGCTCTAACGGCCCGCCCGGCGAACGTCACTCCACCCAGCGCTGCGGAGACGACTCGGTGTGCTGCGGCCCGATGGTGAGCGCGCGCGGGCCGACCCGCGTTCCGTCGACGAGCACGATCTCGACCTGGTGTGTCCCCGACGAAAGCTCGAGCTGGCGCGGCGCGAAGCCGACGGAGCGCCCATCGACGAGCACCTCTCCCTTGAGAAACCGTTCTCCGCCGATGGCGAGCACACCGCGGGTCTCGGGTGACGCCACCACGACGGCCGGGCGCTTTGGCTTCGGAGGCTCGGCGGCGGACACGGGTGCGGGGGCCGGCGCAGGCGCCACCGGCGGTGCGGGCGTCGGAGCCACCGTCGGTTCTGCTGGTGCGGCCGCGACAGGAGCTGCCGTCGGCGCCCGGGTCGCCACCATGAAGGCCCCTGCCGAGAGCGACACCGTCACGACCGCCGCGGGCCACGCCCAACGTCTGCGAACGGGCGGGGCGGCCGTCGACGGCATGGGCGTGGCGGGCATCGCGAGGTCGGGAGGAACGACGGCCTTCGTCCACTCCCGCAAGGCCCGGCGAACGTCGAAGTCCGCTGGGGCGAGCGACTTGAGCACCCGCTCGCACGCCTGGGCGAAGGCCTCTGCCGAAGGGAACCGCTCCTGGCGATCGCGGCGAATCGCGCGGCCGAGCAGCTCGCGAAGCGGTGGTGACAGCGTCGGGGCGGGCTCGAGCTCGACCCCCGAGAGCAGATCGACCAGCGCGTTCTCGTCCTGCAGCGGACTGTGGCCGGTGAGCAGCGCGTGCAGCGTGCAGCCCAGCGAGAACACGTCGGCGCGAGCGTCGATGGCGCTGCGCATGGCCTGCTCGGGCGCCATGTACGTCGGCTTCCCGCGCGCGGTGGCGCCCAGCGTCTTCTCGGTGCGCTGCTCCCACAAGGCGATGCCGAAGTCGGCGAGCTTCACGTCGCCGCCGCGCGAGACGAGGACGTTCTGCGGGCTGACGTCACGATGCACGATGTTCAACGGAGCGCCGTCGTCTCCCGTTGCGGTGTGCGCCGCGTGCAAGGCGTGCGCGACATGCGCCGCGATGCCGAGCGCGACGACGGTTGGCATCGGCTGATTGGTGGCGACGCCCCAGCTCGCGAGGCGCGCGACGTCGAAGCCATCGACCAGCTCCAGCACCTGAAAGGCGACCCCCTCGGCGATGCCGAAGTCGATGACCGCCACGAGGTTCGGGTGAAACAACCGGCTCGCGAGGCGGGCCTCGTCGACGAACATGCGCTGCAGCCGCTCGTCACCGACGCGATCGGCGGCCATGCGCTTGACGGCCACCCGGCGGCGAAACCCGGCGTCACCGTGCAAGACGGCTTCGAAGACCTCGGCCATGCCGCCCTGCCCCAGTGGGCGCACGAGCTCGTATTTGCCGGCCAGCCGCGTCATCGCGTGGGCAATGTAGCGAATGGGCGAGGAGAGGTTCAGGTGAGATCCACAGTCGGTCCTGACGCCCCTATTTTCGGTCGATGGCCCTCTTCGTCGCGCTGGTGCTCGCCCAGACGCACTGCACGCCCTCCGAGCGCGTCGTGATGTCGTGTCAGGTGAAGAAGAAGGTGCTGTCGGTCTGCGCCGGCCCGACGGAAGGCACTCCGGCGTGGCTGCAGTACCGCTTCGGCCCGCTCGGCGAACCCGAGCTGATCGCGCCGGCCACGAAGGCCCAGAGCCTGCGCGCCTTCCGGCTCGATCGACGCACCCTCGCCAGCGGTACGTCGACGGCGCTCGTCTTCGCCAACGACCGCGCGACGTACGAGGTCTTCACGCAGGACGGCAAGGACGCGGGCGGAGGCGTCAACGTGCGCACCGGCCAGTCGGCGCCCGTCGCAGTGCCGTGCACGGGCCCGTTCATCGAGCGGTGGAACGACGTGGAGTTCCTGCTCGCCGCGGGTGACGTCGAGACGTTCCACTGCGCGCAGGCAGGCAGCGCGTACGCCGATCGCGCCCTCGCCGACGCGAAGGGCCAGATGGATGGCGTTCAGCAGGCCGAGCTCGCAACGGCGGTCACGGCGTTGTGCTCGGCCGGCTGGTCGCTCGACGCCGCACGCTGCGTGGCGAAGGGTGCGCCTGACTGTCCCCTCACCGTCGCCCAACGCAGCGCCCTCGAGACGAAGCACCGGGAGATCTTCACGCCATGAGGCCCGACCTGAAGCAGCTGCTCCTCTTCGTCACGCTCACGGCCTGCGCGCACACGCCCAGCGCGCCCGAGCCCTCCGTGCCCCCACCCACCTGCAGCGTCAGGCCGGCGCTCGCCGCCACGCGACGGCCCACGGTGTCGAAGCCCGCTTGCCGCGCCGACGAACGGGCACGCGACGACGCCGCGTGCAGCGCGACAGACGCCGACGCCTGCTATCGCTCGGGGTTCTGTCTCTCGGCCGAGTGGATGACGTCGAAGCGACCCGAGGCGCTCGAGGTGCTGACGCAGCGGCTCGGCGTCGCCTGCCAGGCCGGGTCGAGCGAGGCGTGCGTGCTTCGCGCCGGTGTTCGGCTCGAGGCCGGTGTTGCGGAGCCAGAGGTGTGCGCTGACGTGGTGCGCGCCTGCCAGCTGGGTGACGAGGCCGATGGGTGTCTGGCCTGCTTCAAGTCCCGCTGTTCGTGAGCAACCCGGGCTCGCGCGTGTCAGGCTGCGGCCGATGCGCATCTGCGTGAACTACCCCGTCACGACGGGCCGCCTCGTGCTCCGCACCGCTCACGACTGGGAGCGCGACCTCGAACCCACCACCCGCTCGCCGACCCAGGCCTGGTTCGACGTCGAGGTGACCGGCCCCACGCTCGAGCTCAAGCCCTGCCTGCGCGATGGCGCCACCGTGCACTGGGCGAGGGGCACCAACTACGTGCTGACGCAGTACGAGCGTGACCGCGGGCTGTGGCCGTACTTCTTCGGCAACGACTCGGGCCACGTGAGCGACGTGCTGCAGGTCGCCTTCGAGGGCGTGACGCGCGCGATTCGCGTCTACCACCCGCCCGGCTACGACGAGAACCCGCTGCGGCGCTTCCCCGTCCTCTACATGCAAGACGGCAAGAACCTGTTCTTTCCCGAAGAGGCCTTCGCGGGCAACGAGTGGCGCGTCGACGAGACGATGGATCGGCTGGACCGCATGAACGCGATTCGCAAGTGCGTCGTCGTCGGCATCGCGCCGGGCGATCGCATGCGCGAGTACACGAAGCCGGGCTACGACGACTACGGCCGCTTCGTCGTCGAGAAGCTCAAGCCCCTCGTCGACCAGCACGTCCGCACGCGGCCCGAGCCGAGCGCCACCGTCGTCATGGGCTCCTCACTTGGCGGCGTCGCGGCGCTGCACCTCGGGTGGAGGTGGCCGCACGTCTTCGGGCGCGTGGCGGCGATGTCGAGCACCTTCGGCGTCTTCGACGATCTCTTCGAGCGCATCAGAGACGAGCCGAAGAAAGACCTGCTCGTGTACCTCGACAGCGGCTGGCCGAAAGACAACTTCGAGGCCACCAACGCCATGCGCGACCTGCTGCTCCACAAGGGCTTCAGGCTCGGCGTCGATCTGCTGCAGTTCAGCTTTCCCGAAGGGCTGCACGACGAAGACTCGTGGGCGGCGCGCATTCACCTGCCGTTTCAGTTCTTCTTCGGGCGCGCATGGCTCGCACAACGCGGCGACGTGTGATTTTCAGGCCGCCGCCCCGCGATGCTCACCCTTCTCGTTGTCTCGATGCTCTCGGCCGATGGGCCGCTGGTCACGGTGGTCTCCGATGGAGACGACGCCCTCGCCCGGCGCGCCGCCGAAACGCCCGAGCTGCCCGTCGTGTTGACGGTAGGCGCCCCACCACGCGCTGCTCCCGAAGCGCTCCCGGCGTCGAGCGAGGCCATCGGCCTGGCGCGAAAGGCCTGGGTGGGCGCCGACTTCCCCGCGTGCCTCAAGCTGCTCGACGACGACGAGCTGGTGAAGCGGGCGCTGTCGCAGAACGATCGCGTCACCGCGGCGCGAACCCTGGCCTGGCGGGTCGCGTGCAAGCTGGGCGCACGCCAGACCGAGGCCGCTCGTCGCGACGCAGGCTGGCTGGCCGCGCTGCAGCTGCCCCTGCCTGATGACGTCGGCGCGATGACGCCCGAGGTCGAGACGTTGCTGAACACGGCGCGGCGTGAGGTCGACGCCGAGCCACGCGTGAAGGTGGCCATCTCGAGCACCGTGAAAGACGCCGTCATCGCGATCGACGGGCGGCCCGCGACGTGCATCGCCCCGTGCCGCATGGAGCTGGCCCGAGGACTCCACGTCGTGCAGGTGTCGGCTGACGGCTACACGCCGACGGCGGTTCCCCTCACCGCCGCGGGTGACGAGACGAACGCGACCGTGAGCGCGCCGCCGGCCGATCCCTCCCTCGCCGCCCGGCAGTGGCAGCTGCGCCGCTCGTCGGGAGAGCCCTTCGATGGTGGCCGCTCGATGCAGCTGCTCACCATCGCGCTGCGTTCGGCGCGGCTGCTCGTGGTCGGCCCGGGAGAGACGGCCGGAATGCTGCGGGGCGCGCTGGCCATCGACGGCGTCGTGCAGGCGCGCGGCGAACGTGACGACGTGCAGGCGCTCGTGCGAGATCTGCTGGTGCGCGGCAAGGTGTTCGAACCCTCGGTGCCGCTGTGGAGGCGCTGGCCCTTCTGGGTCGCCATCGGCGCGGCGGCGGTCGCGACGGGCGTCACCACCGGCGTGCTGCTCGCCAACCGGCCCGTCGTCACCCGCGTGGAGCTCAACCCATGAAGCGCGCGCTGGTGCTCGTGGCGGGCCTCGTGGTGGGCGCGTGCGCGGTGCAGCGCGAGGTGTCGCTCACCTTCGGCACCGAAGGCGAAGGCCTCGATGGCTTCATGTGCCGCGACCCGAACGCCAACAACCAGTTCCTGCTCGACCGCGCGAAGGACGGCGATGGCGGGGTGAAGAGCGGCGCGCTGGTGTTCGACTTCGTGCGCCTTGGCGGCGTGCCCGGCTGCCGTACCGGCCAGCTGGTGAAGTGGTGCTCGACGCACGAGTGCAAGCCGCTGCTCCAGACGCGCAGCTGCGTGCCCATCACGCTGCCGACGGTGACGCCGATGATGCCGCGCGAAGAGCTGCGCGCCGCAGTGCTGAAGGCCATGAAGCAGGCCGCCAGCTTCGGCGTGCTCAACGACGCCCCCGACGAGTTCGTCATCGTTCGCGCGGTGGGCACGCTGCAGTCCTGCGACGACCTGCTGCCAGCCGCTGCGGCCGTCGAGCTGCCGGCCTTCGACAAGAAGCTGCTCACGGGTTGCGCGTACTCGTGCCCGGTGCTGCTCGACCGCGTCGATCAGGACGTCTACCTGGGCTTCGAGACGCTCACCGGGCTCTGCGAACAGGGCGTACGCACCTGCAGTGACGGACAGCTGCAGTGGCAGCCCTGAGCGCCGTTGCGACAATACCAAGTTGGGCATAGTCGGCTCGCATGCCTTTGCAGCAGCCGCGCCTCACGCCGTACGCAGTGTTCACTGCGCTGACCGCAACGCTGTGCTTCCGCGGGTGGCCGCGCCTCGAACAGCCGTCGCTGTGGGCTGAAGACGGGCTGATCTTTCTCTACGACGCGGTCTCGATGGGCTGGGCCTCGCTGGTCGAGCCATATGCCGGGTACGTGCACCTCTTGCCCCGCCTGCTGGCGCTGGTCTTCAGCCACTGGCTCCCCCTCAGCATCTACCCACACGCCGTCTACCTCTCGAGCGTGGTGCTCTTCGCGGCCATCCTGACATTCTGGAGCGAGCAAGCGCTCGTGGACGTCATTCCTTCAGCAGCCACCCGTCGCGTGGCCGTCTGGGTTTGCTGCTTCTGCCCGGGTCTCGAGGAATTGCTCGGAAACCTCGCGAACCTGCACAGCCTCGCGTTCCTCTTTCTCTGTGGGCTGTTGCTGGCCCGTTTCCGGCGCAGATTCGGCCCGATCGACTTCGTGCTGGTCACGCTCGCGGCGACAACCAGCGGCGAAGGCGTGGTGCTCAGCCCAATCATTGCGGCCGTCGTCTTCGAGGGCCTGAAGGCGCGCCGCCGCGATCACCTCGTCGTTGCCGGACTCTTCGTGGCAGCAATGGCGTGGCACAGCTGGGCGCTCGTGCATGCCGCCCGCACCGACAACGGGATGATCGCGTTCGACCGGGTTCTCGACGTCGAGCTCAAGACGCTGGCGCACCACTTCGTCACGGCTCCGTGGCTCGGGAGCAGAGCCGCGTCATTCTACGGCCTGATTCCCGGCTGGGCTTCGTTGGTCGTCTTTCCGGTGTTCGCGGTGATCACGCTCGTCTGGGCGTGGCGACGTCACGCGATGCTCTTTGCCCTGCTGAGTTTCTCGTGGTCGGGCGTGCTCCTCATCGGTGTGCTTTTCAGACCCGATAACGACCTTCGATTCCTCGGGCTCTGGTTCAACAACCCACCGGTCTGGCGTCAGGACTTCGTGGGCGCGGCCGCCGCAGCCGTTCTGTGGGTAGCGCTGCTGCAGCGCTCGCGCATCGCGGTGGCCGCGTTCGCAGTCGCGAGCATGGTGGCGATCGAGCCCTACCTTCGATTCACCCGATTCGAGGCGGGGTCTTCATGGGCGCAGTTTGCGCGTCAGCTCGAGAGCAACCTGGCGAGCGCCCAGCCCTTCACAATCGATATTCCCATCGACCCGAGCGGCTTCGTTCTTCACATCGAGAGGCCCCGGCCCCCCAAACCACCCCACCTGCGCTGAGGCGCTCAGTCCTTGAGGCCGTGCCGCGTCAACAGCTCGATGAGGTGCGACCGATCCATCTTCGCGTGGCGCGCCGCGGCCGAGACATTGCCCTTCGTCACCTCGAGCAGCTTCGGCAGGTAGTGCTTCTCGAAGCGTTCGAGCACCAGCCCGCGCGCGTCTTTGTACGGAAGCTCGGGCCCCGGTGTGTCGCGCTGCGTGCCCGTGACGATGGGGGCGTCGAAGGTCGGCCGCTCTCCCATCGCGAGCGTCGACTCGACGAGGTTCCGCAGCTCACGCACGTTGCCGGGCCAGTGGTGCGCCCGCAGCGCGGCGAGATCGTCGGCAGGAAACAGCGACTGCGGCGTGCGATCGGACCCGGCCTCGGTGAGGAAGTGCGCGATGAGCAGCTCGAGATCGTCGACGCGCTGGCGCAGCGCGGGCACCTCGAGCCGAACGACCGCGAGCCGGTAGTAGAGGTCGAGCCTGAAGTTGCTGGCATTCACCTCGGCCTTGAGATCGCGGTGCGTCGCCGCCACGACGCGCACGTCGACGTTCAAGTCCTCGGTGCCTCCGACGCGGCGAAAACGCCGCCGCTCGAGCGCGCCCAGCAACATCGCCTGCAGGCTCTGCGGCAGCTCGCCGATCTCGTCGAGAAACAGCGTGCCCTTGTTCGCGCGCTCGAAGGCGCCCTGGTGGCGGCGATCGGCTCCCGTGAAGGCGCCCTTTTCGTGACCGAACAGCTCGCTGGCGACGACCCCCGGCGCGAGGCTGCCGCAGTCGACGGTGACGAACGGGTGCTTCGCGCGCGCCGAGCGCTGGTGAATCTCCCGCGCGATGACCTCTTTGCCGGTGCCCGACTCGCCGATGAGCAGCACGCCCGTGTCTGACGAGGCGGCCTTCTCGACCCGCGCGAGCAGCGTGCGCATCACCGGCGCGCGGCCCTTGAGCGAGCCAAGGCTCTCGGTCTCGAGCATCGGCACCGAGCCGTTCTTGCCTTCGCTGATGGTGACCGAGGTCTTCCCCAGCTGCAGCACCGACCCGGGCGGCACGAGCCCTTCGCGCACGGTGACGCCGTTGACGACGACGCCGTTGGTCGAGCCCACGTCGCGCACGACGACGGCAGGCCCCCGCCGACCGAGCTCGACGTGAAAGCGCGAAACGGTCGGGTCGGAGAGCTGCAACGTGTTGCCCTCGGCCGTGCCGATGGAGACCGTGCTGGCTTCATCGGTGAGCGTCTTGCCCACGTCGGGGCCCGCGGTGATGGAGAGCGACAGCGTGCGCATCGGCAGGCCGACGATGGCGACCGGCTGGGTTCCGTCGTGCGTCATGAGGCAAAGACCTACCGCACCTCAAAGCAGCGCGCCTGCAGGCTGAAACCGACGGTTGTCGGCTCCACCCGACAGCCGCACGGAGCCACGCACGGGGGGACGGGGTTGGAACGCGCCTTGCGATGCCCCTCGTGCCGTTCCTTTTTCCCGGGGGTCGTACACATGCGTCGAATCGTGGTCGCGCTCGCGACTGTCTCGTTGTTTGCCTGCCCGACGGAGCCGTCGGGCGTCGATGGTGGAGGGGCTGGCGGAAACGCCGGCGGAGGTGTGGCCGCTGCCGGCGGTACCGCGACGGCCGGTGGCACTGCGACCGCCGGTGGTACCGCGACCGCCGGTGGCACTGCGACCGCCGGTGGCACCGCGACCGCCGGTGGCACTGCGACCGCCGGTGGCACTGCGACCGCCGGTGGCACTGCGACCGCGGGTGGCACCGCGACCGCCGGAGGAACGGCGACGGCTGGTGGCGCGGCAGGCCCCGTGCTGGGGCGCTCGAGCCGCTCCAACACCATCGACATCAGCACCAACGACTCCGTCGTCGCGATGGTGAACCCCGATGTCGGCACGGTGAGCTTCTTCAACGCCGCCACGAAGTCGAAGAGTGGCTCGGCCTCGTTCGGCGCCACCACTCAGCCCGAAGGCGTCGCGATTCACCCTGACAACACCACGGCCCTCGTGCTCCTGCGCCGCTCGCAGCAGCTCGCGAAGGTCACCGCCATCAACACCACGACGCCCACCGTCGCGGCGACGCGGGCCTCCACCGGCGCCGAGCCCACGGGCCTCGCCCTCACCCCGACGGGAGCGACCGCGGTCGTCGCCAACTTCGGCGAGAACACCGTCATGTTCTTCGACACCGCGACGATGACGCAGACCGCGGTCATCACCATGCCGAGCCAGCCGCGCGCGCTCGCCATCACCAACGACGGCGACTCGGACGACAGCGACGAGCGCCTCTTCGTCACCATGTTCTACGGAGACCCGGTCGCCGAAGCCTCCGACACCGGCCGCATCGGCAAGGTGGTCGAGATCGCCGTCGGCGCGCGCACCATCACGCGCACCATCAGCTTGAACCCCTTCACTGACACGGGCTTCTCGACCACGCAGCTGCCCGACGGTGGTTTCCAGGCGCCTTTCGTCGGCTGCTCGCCCAACCAGCTCTTCGGCATCACCCTTCACAACGGGAAGGCGTACGTGCCCAGCGTCTGCGCCTCGCCGCGCGGCCCGGTGAACAAGTTCACCAACCTCTTCGCGACGGTGTCGGTCATCGATCTCACCAGCAGCCAGGAAGACGTGGGCCCGCTCGGCAGCGCCGTCATCTCGAAGCTCGCGCAGGAGCAGGGCGGCTCGACCTCGAGCCTGCTCGGCGTGCCCGTGGGCATCGCCTTCGTCGAGATGACGAACGTGGGCTACCTGCTCTCGCAGGCGGCCGACATGGTGCAGCGCATTCACTACAACGCGAACATCGCGCGCGGCCCCATCTCGCTCGGCCGTGACGCACAGTTCGAGCAGATCAACCTGCGTGGCGCTGGCGGCATCAAGGTGCCGACGGGCCTCGTCGCGGGCCACGGCAACGGCGCGCTCTACGTGAACAACTGGGTCGACCGCTCGCTGAGCATCGTGAACCTCTCGCTGCAGCAGGTCGACGCGGCGGGCGACGGCATCGTCTCCGAGGCCAAGCCGACCGCGGCCACCCCGGAAGCGGCGGTGCTCAACGGCAAGAAGTTCTTCTTCACGGGGACAGGGCGCTGGGCCGATCGCCAGGTGAACAGCTGCGGCAGCTGCCACCCCGACGGGCTCACCGACAACATCACGTGGATCTTCGCGGCCGGCCCGCGGCAGTCGACGGCGCTCGACGGCATGTACGGCAAGACGACGCCGGGCGATCAGCGCATTCTCAACTGGACGGGCATCTTCGACGAGATGCACGACTTCGAGCTGAACACGCGCGGCACCGCCGGCGGCAAGGGCGCCATCACCGAAGGCACCGTGCCCAACGACACGCCGTTCAACCTCACCAACGGGGTGTTGCTGCCCGGCTTCACGCAGGTGACGCGCAACGACTTCCTCTCGGGTTCGACGAAGGCCGTGGTGGCGCGCGCCGGCAGCCCGCTCCACGACTGGGACGACATCGACGAGTACTCGAAGACGATTCGCGCCAACCGCGCGCCGACGACCCTCGACCCCGCGGCCGTGATGCGTGGCCGCACCCTGTTCATCAACAACAACTGCCACTTCTGCCACGGCGGCCAGAAGTGGACGGCGAGCTCGCGGCCCTTCGTGCCCTCTCCCGACAAGAACGGCTCGCTGCCGGGTGTGTCGGGCGGCCCTGACGCGGGCACCGGCCTGCGCACGCTCACCCTCGACGCGGGCACCATCTTCGGCCGCCCGAACGATCAGCTGAAGGTCGACATCGAGCGCGGGGTGAACCTGCCCGACGGCGGCACGGGCAACGTCGGCCCCGAGCGCGTCACCTGCGTCATTCGCAACGTCGGCACCTTCGACGTGAACGACGTGCTCGAGCGCAAGGCCGACGGCACCGCGGCGCAGGGAGGCAGGGGCTTCAACCCGCCGGCGCTGACGTCGGTCGCGACGGGCGCGCCGTACTTCCACCACGGCAAGGCGAAGACGCTCGATGACGTCTTCACGCCGGCCTACGCGAACCACTACCAGGCGGCGTCGGCGAACTTCCTCACCAACGGCGGCACCACGGTGGCGGAGCGCGCGCAGATCAACGACCTCGTCGCATTCCTCAAGTCCATCGACGAGTCGACCGTCATCGTGCCGCTCGAGCCGAGCCAGAACATCTGCGTCGGCTACTGAGGCCGCTCGAAGCTTCCCCACCCCGGGGAAAACGCCACGGCCGTTCGGGAGCAGTCAGCCCGGGCGGCCGTGGTCTTTTCTGACTGGCCGGTTTCTGGCCCGCGCTTGCTTCTGACGCACACTGCGCTACGCGGCGCTGGGAATACCGTCGCTACACCGTCGTTGGAGGCTCGATGCGTTCGATTCTGCTCGCCGTTGGTCTGGTCGCCCTCGCTGGCTGCATGAAGAAGATCCCGGGCACCGAGATCGACGACACCTCTGACTCACGCGCGATCCTCGACGTGATGACGGCGTACCGCTCGGCCGTGGAGCAGCGAAACGCACAGGCCATCATCGACCTCGCCGACCCCGCCTTCCGCGACGACGGCGGCAGCTCGGGGCCTGACGACGATCTCGACTACTCCACGCTCTACACGTCGCTGGCCACGCGGTTTCAGCGCATCGAAGACGTGCGCCTCGACATGAACGTGCGCCGCATGGAGTTCGACGAGGCCACCAACGCGGCCCGCGTCACCTACACGTACACGTTGAGCTTCAAGATGCCGACGCTGTCGGGCCGCACGCAGACCGACACCGACATCAAGCAGATGCTGCTCAAGCGCACCGACGAGAGCAACGGCAAGGCGCGCTGGCGCATCGTCTCGGGCATCTGAGCTGGCTGGGCTGATCCGCTCGTTCGTCGCGGTCCCCTCGGCGAGACCGCTGGGGTTTCTCATTTCCCGCGAAGCGTGCGTCAGAGGAACCCGGCGATCTTCCTTGACCCGATGAAAAACGCATCGCTAGAAGACCGCGCTTTCTTTCGGAAGACCCAATCTCTCTTCGAGGCGCACAATCATGGCTGCAGACACCGGCACGCAGAACTCCGACTGGAAGAAGCGCGAGACGCTGTCGTCGGCGATGGTGCAGATCGTGATCGTCGCGGTGGTGCTCGGCCTCGCGGTGTTCCTCGTCTACCGCCGCGGCAACACCAAGAAGGAAGTCGGCGAGCTGATGAAGGCCGCCCGCTCGTCGGCGTTCAAGGGCAACCCGGCTGACCTGCGCGCCGCGGCCAAGAGCGCCGAAGAGGCCGTCGCCCTCGATGGCAACGCCGGCGACGCGCTCGCTCTCGTCGCGAGCCTCTACACCGACCTGTGGATGATTCACCGCGAGAACGGCGCCGAGGCGAAGGCCAAGGAGTTCCTCGACCGCGCGAAGAAGGCCGACTCGAAGACCGAAGAGCGCTACGGCAGCGAGGCGCTCCACATGATCGCCGCCGGTGACCCGAAGGGCGCCGAGAACTTCATCGAAGATCTGCGCAAGAAGGGCGCCTCGAGCGCGAAGCTGTTCTACGCGCAGGCCCTCTCGATGAAGATGCAGGGCAACCTGAGCCTCTCGCGCCAGGGCTTCACCACCGCCATGGACAAGGCGTGGAAAGACGCGAACTACTCCGCCGCCTGGGGCGAGGCGATTCTCGAAGAGGGCTCCATCGGCGCCATCGACACCTTCACCAAGTCGCTCAGCTCGAACCCCGACCTGCTGCGCTCGAAGAACGGCCTGGCGCTCGCCCGCGTGATGAAGAAGGACAAGATCGGTGACGCCGAGGCGATGGTGAAGGGCGTGCTCGATCGCGACGCCGAGCTCTCGCCGCCGCTGAAGGCCCGCGCCATCGCCATTCAGGCGCACATCGCGAACATCGCCACGCAGAGCGACGACGCCATCAAGCTCGCCGACCAGGCGCTCGGCCTCAATCCCGACGACCGCTGGGCGCTCTTCGCGAAGGCCAACGCGCTCGCCGCCAAGAAGGACCCGGGCGCGGCTGCGGCGTACACCGACCTCGTCACCAAGCAGCCCTCGGCTCCGGTCTTCTACTTCGAGGGTGCCCGCAACCTGCAGGCCGCAGGCATGACCGACGCCGCCATCGCGCTGCTCGACAAGTACGAGGTCTTCTTCAAGGCCGTGAAGAACCAGACCGCCGACGGCAAAGAGGTCACCTACCTCGAGCGCGACGACCGCTACTACCTCGCGCGTGGTGACGTGCTCCGCGCTGCCGACAAGCTCGACGACGCCATGGCCGCCTACGACAAGGCCATCGAGGCGAAGAACGTGAACGTGACCAAGGCGTACTACTCGAAGGCCAGCGTGTTCCTCGCGAAGAAGGACTACGACAAGGCGTTCGAGATGCTGCGCGACATCACCCCCGAAGACGGCACGGGCCAGCTCTCGGAGGCGTACATGGCCATGGGCGAGGTGATGTTCGCGAAGAAGGACTTCGGCCCCGGCTGCCAGAGCTTCGTGTTCGGCCTCATCAAGCTGAAGGCCCAGCAGGCGCCTCGCGAGCAGCTCAACGCCGTCATCACCGACGTCGCCACGCGCCTCAAGGCGGCCAAGCAGAACGATCTGCTCAAGACCTGGAACGAAGAGGCGAAGACGTTCATCCAGTGAGGGTCGGCTGAGCGAGGTTCCCGACGCCCGCGCCCATCACCGGTCGCGGGCGTCGTCGTTTCAGCGCTGCCACTCGGCCGAGGTGATCACCCACTCGCCGCTGCGGTACTCGACGCGGCCGTCGATGTCATAGCGGCTCACCCCGTCGCCCGCTTCCTGCCAGTTGACGTCACGCCCGCGCGCGAAGACGAAGACGCCCGAGAAGGTGGCCGCCTCGTCACCGCTCAGCTTCACGTCGAGCGAGGGGTTGAGCACGACCAGCCCGTTCTGGTTGCGGAAGAGGTAGCCGAGCAGCAGCTGCTTCACTTCCTGCTTCGAGCTCACCTGCGAGCCGCGGAAGTCGTCGGCGAGGTGAGCTGACATCGTGCCGAGGTCGTGCTTCTCGGCCGCCAGCACGCAGTCGGCGATCATTGCGCGAATCTCGGCTTCACGATCGCGCTTCTTGCGTGGCCAGAGCAACGCGCCGGCGACGAGCGCCACGCCGCCGCCGATGAGCAGATACCGCCGATCCATCAGCTCTCCACGACCAGCTCGTCTGCGTCGAGCACCTCGATCGGCCGCATCGCCTCGCCGATCTGCTTCAGCCGTCGGTCGGACAAGCCATCGAGGTACTCACGCAGGCCGGGGTGCTGTTTGAGCAGGCCCTCGAACGAGGCACGGTCGAGCGTCGCCACCGCCGTCTTGCGCGTCGCCGCCACCGTCGCGGTCGCCCGCAGCCCTTTGAGCAGGGCAATCTCTCCCGCCACTTCGCCCTCGCGCAGCACGCCGAGCGAGACGACGCCACCGCCCGGGTCTTCCTTCTGCACGACGACCTCGCCAGCCAGCACGAGCACCAGCGCGTTCACCGGCTCGCCCTCTTTGATGATCTGCTCGCCCGGCTGGAGCCCACGGAAGGTGAAGCGCGAGAGCAGATCGGAGCGCTCGGCCTCTGGCACCGGCGTGAACAGCGGCGAGGTGGCGATGATGTTTCGCGCCATGCGCGTCTGCGCGAACGTGGCCAGCACCTGCGGCACCGAGGGGTAGTTGCGCGCGAGCTCGTTGAGGTCCTTTCGCTCGATCTCGAGCACGTCGGCGTCACCCACCGCGCGCACGGTCGAGGTCGGCGGCGAGCCCGTCAGCAGCGACATCTCTCCGAAGATCGAGCCACCACCGAGGAACGCGAGGCGCTTCTCCTGGCCTTCCACGCGGCGGCTCACCTCGGCCTTACCCGCGACGAGCACGTAGATGCGATCGCCGCCTTCGCCCTCGGTGCAGATGGCGTCGCCGTCTTGCAGCTCGCGGTAGTCGAGCAGCTCGACCAGCTCGACGAAGGCGTCACGCTCGAGTTCGGCGAACAGGGGCAGCGGCGGGCGGGCCTCGGGGTCGGCCTGGCCGCCGGTGTCGGGCGAGGCGAGCACGCTGATGGCGGTGTCGCTGAGCTCGGAGCCGGTGAGCGTCATCAGATCGCTCGTCACCTGACCGTCGTAGAGCGACTCGGGGGGCAGCGGCGGGGGCACCGAGGCCTTGCCTCCGACGATGCGGGCGGCGCGGGCGTGAATGCGGGCGAGCGTCTCGCGAATGCGCTTCTCACGCGGCGCCAGCGGCAGCGCCTGCCGGCACGCGGCGATGCCCGAGAGCAGATAGTCGCGGCGCAACAGCCCCTCGGCGCAGGCGTGCAGCACCGTCACCGCGCGCTCGTTCTCGCCCAGCTTCGCGTAGCAACGGGCCGCCAGCATGCGGGAGCGGTGATCGTTCGCCTGGCGGCGCACCGACTCGGCGAAGCAGGCCAGCGCCTTCTCCCAGTTTCCCTCGGCGACGAAGTCGAGGCCCAGCTCTCGGAGTCCACTCATGGTGTGTGATCGATCGAAGAAAGGAAGGCCGGTTCGTCAGGGCGCCATCGCGGCGACCTGGTTCTTGGCCTTCTCGTGAACGGGCGTGCCCGACTCGGTGACGGCGATGACGGTCTTGAACTTGCGCAGCGCCTCGCGCGGGTCGCGGTCCTTCAGCATGTAGCCAGACTGGTAGAGGTCTTCGGCCTTCTCGGCGACGCCGTCGAAGCCCTTGCGAGCCTCGGGGTCTTGCGGGTCGATGCGGCGCGCCTCGCGGAAGTTCGCCATGGCGTTCTCGAGGTCTTCACGAATGAGCGCCTCTTTGCCGGCGACGATGGCCGACTTGAGCAGCGCCTGACCCAGCTCTTCGCCGTAGCGGTTCTGCACGAGGCCCATCTGCCGGTACGACTGGTACGCGAGGCGCAACGGGCGTGCGGCCTGCGTGAGCTGCCCCTGTTTGTACTTGCGCATGCCCTCGTCGTAGTTGCGGCCGAAGTTGGGAATCGCGGCGCCCAGGTTCTTCGCGCGCTGCACGATCTCCCGGTCGCCCGAGAACGAGTCGATGACGCGCGAACACTCGCTGCCGGCGCGCTCCCACTCACCACCGGCGAACTTGCGCTCGACGATCGCGAACGCGAGCGCGATCTGCTCTTCACGCTGGGCCTTCTTCGCGGCGGCAGCGTTGGCGGCGGCGATCTTCTTGTCCTTCTCGTCGGCCTGGGCCGACTCCTCGAGGGTGCGCTCGAACTCGGTCACCTGCGAGGGCAGGTCGCCGAGCTGATCGCCTGGAATCTGCGCGAGCATCTGCTTGGCCGACTCGAGCTCACCGGCCGCGAGGAACTCGAGCACCTTCGCCTTGTGGTACTCGACGAGGGCGGCGTCGAGCTCGTCTTGCAGGCGATCGCGCTGGTCCTCCATCTTGTTGTTGCCCTTGGGCGTCTCTGACAACACCTTCTTCGCGTCTTCGAAGCGCTTCTCGCCGATCAGCTTCTTCACCTGATCGAACGAGCGCGAGATGGCGAGCGCCTCGCGCGCCTGAATGCCGAGCTTCGTCTTGTCGATGCCGGGGCTCAGCTTCTCGGCCTCGTCGACCAGCTTCACCGCGTCTTCGTAGCGGCCGTCCTTCACGGCGTTGCGCGCGTCCTGCATGCGGGCGGCGCCCTGCTCGGAGCGGGGATCGACGGGGGGCGGCGGCGGCGGGCGGGTCGCGATGCCGATGACCAGCAGCAACAGCACCACGACGGTGCCGCCGATGATGGCCAGCCGCACCTTCGGGTTCATCGCCTTGATGCGCGCGGCGAGGCCAGTCTCTGCCGGAGCGTGCCGCGACGTCTTCACCGGCCGTGAGCGCGGGCCCTTCTTCGCGGCGCTCTTCTCTTCGCCCGCTTCTTCCTCGGCTGCGGCCTCTTCTTCGCCGTCGCCCTTCTCTTCCTCTTCTTCACCCGCTTCTTCTTCGGCCTTCTCGTCTTCGCCTTCGGCCTTCGCGTCTTCTTCTTTGGCCTCTTCTTCGGCGGGCTTCTCTTCTTCTTCCTTCTCCTTCTTCTCGGCGTCTTCGCGGGCCTTCTTGAACGCCGCGAGCTCGTCGACGAACCGCAGCTTCGTCTTGCCGATCTGAATCTCGTCGCCGTGGTTGAGCACCGTGTCGGCGGCGATCTTCTTGCCGTTGAGCTTGGTGCCATTGCCGCTGCCGAGGTCGCGCAGCAGCGTGCCCGTGTCGGAGTGGATCAGCTCGATGTGTTTGCGCGAGACGGATTGATCGGAGAGCAGCAGATCGACACCGGCCATACGGCCGACCGTCATGCGCACGCCCTTGAAGCGCTTTTTCTTGCCCGCGTCGGGGCCGCCGATGATCTCGAGCTTGATGGGCGGGCCGGCGCGGGTGGCGTTGGCGTCGTCGTCTTCTTCGGGCGCCGACTCCGACTCGTCACGTTCGAGCGCGGGCAGGGCCTTGGTCTTCGGAGCGAGCTCGGGGTCGAGGGCGTCGAGCCCGTCGCCATCGAGGCTCATGCCGGCCATGTCTTCGCCACCGTCGTCGCCGTCGACGGCCTTGTAGTTCTGCCCCGTGCTGTAGGCGCTGTCGTCGTCGAGCTGCTCGGGGGCCACCGGCTGACGGGTCGGCGGGGCTCGTTTGGGGGCTGGGCGTGGCGGGGGCGCGGGCGCCCGGGCGTTGGTCTTGTTGTTGCGCTCGGGGTCGTCCTCCGAGAGCGGGTTCTTCGCCTTGGCGATGGTGTTGTTGTCGGCCTCGGGGTCGTCGCTCGAGGGCAACGGGTTCGGAGCGCGGGCGTTGGTGGCGTTCGCCCGCTCCGGATCGTCTTCGACAGAGCCGCGGCGGGCCGCAGTGCCGGTCTTTCTCGGAGGCGCCATGGTGCGTCCCGAAGGCTAGCAGGCCGCCCGGCCAAAGTGCGGAACTCGCCGGGTGGGCAGGCCGGGCGCTCGCTGTCGATGATCAGACTGGACGCCGCAAGGCCGGTGGTACGTTCCGCGCCCTCATGAGCCAGGCCCCCCTTCTTGCCATTCCCCTCGTCGAGCGCCTGCTGGCCGCTGCCATGGAGCGCGGCGCGGAGTTCGCCGAGGTCTACGTCGAACGCAACGAGAACACCGCCGTCACCCTCGACGAGCACAAGGTGAAGAGCGCCCAGTCAGGCCTCTCGCAGGGCGTCGGGGTGCGCGTCATCGTCGGCGCGAAGGTGGGCTACGCGTACTCCGACGATCTCGACGACGAGGCGCTCTTCCGCGCGGCCCGCACCGCGGCCTTCATCGCGCACGGAGGCGGCAGCGAGCAGGCCTACCGCGTCAGCCGCACGCCGCTGCCGACGTTCTATCGGCTGGCCGATCACCTCTCCGACGTCGACGTCGGCAAGAAGCGCGACCTCATCGTGCGCGCGAACAAGGCCGCCCACGCGTACGACAAGCGCATCAAGCAGGTGATGGCCTCGTACGCCGACTCCACCAAGCGCGTGCTCGTCGCGAACACCCAGGGCCACCTCGCCGAAGACACGCAGGATCTCTGCCGCATCAACGTGATGGCCGTCGCCGAAGGAAAGAAGGGTGAGCGCCGCACGGGCAGCTACGGCGGCGGTGGGCGCGTCGCGTTCTCGCACTTCGACACCTTCACGCCCGAGCTCGTCGCGCACGAGGCCGCGCGTCAGGCCTGCGCCACGCTCGGAGCGACGGACGCGACAGCCGGTGAACAGACCGTCGTGCTGGCGCCGGGCTGGAGCGGAATTCTCCTCCACGAGGCCGTCGGTCACGGGCTCGAGGCCGACTTCATTCGCAAGGGCACCTCGCTCTTCGCGGGCAAGCTCGGCGAGAAGGTCGCGAGCGATCTCGTCACCGTCATCGACGACGGCACCATGGCCAACGCGCGCGGCTCGCTGAACGTCGACGACGAAGGCCACCCGACGCAGTTCAAGGTGCTCATCGAGCGCGGCATCTTGAAGGGCTACATGTACGACTCGCTGAACGCGAAGCTGATGGGCAAACAGACGACGGGCAGCGGGCGACGCGAGTCGTTCAAGCACACGCCGCTGCCGCGCATGACGAACACGTACCTCGCGCCCGGCGAAGACACGCACGACGACATCATTCGTGGCGTCGACGGCGGCATCTACTGCGCGAGCTTCGGCGGCGGGCAGGTCGACATCACCAACGGCAACTTCGTCTTCGAAGTGAACGAGGCCTACGAGATCAAGAAGGGCAAGCTGGGCAAGCCGCTCAAGGGCGTGACGCTCATCGGCGTCGGCCCCGAGGCGCTCAAGAACGTGAGCCGCGTCGGCAACGACCCGACGCCCGACCCCGGCATGGGCACCTGCGGCAAAGACGGTCAGGGCGTTCCCGTCGGCGTCGGTCTGCCCACGGTACGAATCGACAAGATGACGGTGGGCGGCACGCGGGTGGCGGGAGGCAAACGATGAGCACGAACTATGAGCAGCTCGCGAAGAAGCTGGTGGCGCGGGCGAAGAAGATGGGCGCGAAGCAGGCCGAGGCCTTCGTGCAGGTCG
>JAEUJR010000483.1 GCA_016793585.1 Archangium sp. | reverse complement strand
GTGACTGGCAACACGGCGACGTTGAGTGGAACGGCGAACCCGAACGGCACGACGGCGATTGGGTGGTTCCGCTACTCCGAGACGAAGCCGATGGCGTGTGACGACATGTTCGGTACGCGTGTGCCTGCGATGGACGGTCTGCCGCTCGGCGGCGGGACGATGGATCGCCCGCTGACGTTGGCGGTGCAGGGGCTGCGGCCGAATACGAAGTACACGTTCTGCGCGATTGCTTCGAACATGGGCGGTGCGGCGTTTGGAGCGCTGCAGGAGTTCACGACGACGTCGGCGCCTCCGATTGCGAAGACGATCAGCGCTGATGTCGAGGGCACGACCGTGACGTTCAAGGGAACGGTGAACCCGAACGGGTCGCCGTCGACGGCGGCGTTCCGGTACGGAGCGAGCAACCCTGGAACGTGCAGCTTCGGCTTCGGCACGAAGGTGCCCTCGGTGGCGGTCGATATCGCGCCCGGGTTCACGGATGTGCCGGTGACTCAGACGGCGACCGATATTCGGCCCGGCACGTACTACGCGTGTCTGTTCTCACAGAACTTCGCGGGAGACGGCCCGGGCGAAGTGATCACGTTCACCGTCGAGGGCGCGCAGATGGGCTGCGGCTGCTCGAGCGGTCTCGAAGGCGCCGGAGCGAGTGGTGTGCTGGCGATCGCGATGCTGCTCTGGTCACGCCGCCGTCGTCACTGAACGACCTGAAGAGCCAGACCCATTCCGGTTCCGTCGGAGCCGGAGTGGTTCGGGCAATAGAAGCCGTAGAGACCGACCGCGAGTGAGCTGAGCGTCGTTGGCGAACTCGTCGAGGTGAGCTTCTGGTCTGGGCCGCATGACTGACGGAACGGGTGGAAGCCCGAGATGCCTGTCACGGAGATCGTCTGCGAGGCGCGAACACGCAGACACTTTGGCGAGCCGAACGCGGTGCTGAAGTCGATGGTGACGGCGGCGTCGTTGGTGCGGTCGTCGAACGCCATGCAACCTGCGTAGCTCGCTCCACAAGAGGGGAAGGCGGCTCCACCAGCGGCTGAACCGCCAGCCGACGCTGAACCGCCGGCCGACGGCGAACCACCAGCCGAGGCTGAGCCACCCGCGGACGCAGAGCCGCCCGCAGACGCAGAACCACCGGCAGATCCTCCCGCCGCGACGAAGCCTCCGCCTGCCGATCCTCCGCCGACGAGTGCAGAACCACCGCCTGCGCCCGCATCTGGAGTGATCATCATCGAACCGCAGCCGGTCAGAACGAGCAGAGGAAGAAGCGAGCGCATGTGGAGATCCTGAAGTGAGTGGGCCACCCGGCGTGGCGACCGCACGTGTCGCGACCCGAGTCCACCTTCACGAAATCGACCTACGGCTGATCGCGGAGTTGCTTCGTCGAATCGACCGAGCCGCCGAGCTTCCCGAACGACAGCCGCTGTGACGGGTAGATGCTGCGGTGGCCGGTGAACAGGTACGCGAGCGCGCAGACGATCGCGACGTGCGGGAAGACTGCGGCGCCCAGCAACTCCATCGCCATGATCGACAACGCAAGCGGCGTGTTCGACGCGGCTGCGAAGACTGCGGCAAGGCCGACTCCGGCGCCCAACTCGATCGGAATGCCGAGCACCCGAGCCAGCACGCTTCCCAACGCGGCGCCGACGAAGAAGAGCGGAGTCACTTCGCCACCGATGAAGCCGCTGCCGACCGTGATCGCCGTGAAGACGATCTTCAATGCGAACGCGAACGCCGGCAGAGACGGATCGCTGAACGAGCGCACGATCATCGGCACGCCGAGCCCGAGGTAGTCGCTCGTTCCGACGAGCTTCCACAGCGCAATCAGTGCCACGCCACCGAGCGCCATGCGCAGCGGCAACCGCAACGCCTCTCCACGCTTCTTGATGAAGTGTGTGAGTTCGATGAACGACGTCGTCGCGAGCGCGATCGCGGCCGCGAAGACAACCCACTTCGCGAGCAACAACAGGTTCAACGGCACCGCGGGAGAAGCCGGGTAGGGCGTGTGAAGAATGCCAAGGAACCGCGTCGTCAAATCGCCAACGACCGACGCAACCAGCGCAGGAACGAGCGCGCGATATTCCAGCCGCCCGAGCACCACGAACTCGAGTCCGAAGACGGCTCCGGCGATCGGAGTTCCGAACACCGAGCCGAACCCACCAGCGACTCCCGCCGCGAGCAGTTGACGCCGAACCGCAGCGTTCACGCCGAGCCGATGCGAGACCCAATCGGTCAAGCTCGCGCCCATCTGCACGGCCGTTCCTTCACGCCCCGCGCTCCCACCGAACAGGTGCGTGATCACCGTGCCCGCGAGCACCATCGGCGCCATGCGCAGCGGAAGCTCCGGCCCGTCATCGTGAATCGTATCGATGACCAGGTTGTTGCCGGCCTTGATGGACTGGCCGAACCGCTCCATCACCCAGCCGAGCGCGAGGCCCGCAACTGGGAGCGCGAACACGATCGTTTCGTGCCCGGTGCGGTAGTTCGTCGCGAGCTCGAGCAACCACAGGAACAACGCCGACGCCGTGCCGCAGAGCACGCCCACCACCGAGCCGAGCAGCAGCCACTGCCCGAGCGTCGTCAGCTTCTCCTTCATTTCGTCTGCGACTTCAGCGTCCAGCCGATCATCTTGTACAGCAGGCGCTCCGCGACGTTCCCGTCCCACTCATCGCCTTCGGGACCTGGGGCGACTTCGTTCAAATCAAACCCGACGATCGTCTTCCCCGCGCGCACGACCCCCTCGAGCAACGACGCCGCCTGATGGAACGTGAGCCCGCCCGGCACCGGCGTTCCCGTGTGCGGACAGAGCACCGGATCGAGCCCGTCGATGTCCCACGACAGGTACACCTTGCTCGGCAGTTCGCGCACGATGATGTCGACCTGCTCACGCCACGGCATGCCATCGAGCCGCGCGTGCGCGAGGCGTGAATCGAAGAACGTGTGAATTCTGCCGTTCGACGACTGAATCATCTCGAACTCGGCCTCACCGAAGTCGCGAATGCCCACCTGCACGAGCTTCGCGACGCCGGGGATCTTCTGCATCACGTTGTACATGATCGACGCGTGGCTCCACGTGAAGCCCTCGTACGCGTTGCGCAGGTCGGCATGAGCGTCGAGGTGCAGCACACCGAGCCCGGGGAACGCTTCGGCGTACGCCTTGATCGCGCCGAACGGCGTCGAGTGATCGCCGCCGATCACGCCGACAATCTTCCGTTTGCCGATCCACTGCTTCGTCGTCTCGTAGACGAACTGGTTCATCTTCTCCGAGAGCGCGTTCACCGTGGCGAGCGCAGCCGGGTGTGACTCGAGCCCGCCTGACTCGATGATCGGTTTTGCCGCGGCCTTGGCCTCGTCGTTCCACGCGCGAACGTCGGCGCTCTCGTCGAGCATCGCGATGCCAGCTTCGTACGGCTTGCCCGTCTCGAGATCGAACAGGTCGACCTGCTTCGACGCCTCGAGAATCGCCGAGGGCCCGTCTGACGTGCCGCCGCCGTAGCTGGTGGTCGCCTCGAACGGCACGGGCACGAGCACGATCGTCGAGTCGTCAGGAGAGAACGGAAGACCGAAGACGCCAGAGTCAGGAGCCGCTGCTGCGTTGGGATCGAAGGGCATTGTGGTTCACCAGGTGAGAACGGTTTTGCCAAACGTGTCGTTGGCGGCGAGGCGCTCGAGGGCTTTCGGCGTCTCGGTGAAGGGCACGGTGTTCTCGACGACGGGCTCGAGGCGGCCGGCGGCGAAGTGGGGAACGAGCTGGTGCTCGAAGCGTCGCGCGACGGCGATCTTCTCCTCGAGGTTTCGCGCGCGCAGCGTCGTGCCGATCACGCGAATGCGCTTGCCGAGCACGGTGCGAAGGGGAACGTCAGCGCTCGCTCCACCCACGAGGCCGACGAGCATCAACGTCGACTGCGGCGCCATCGCATCGATGGTCTCGGGCAGCCAGTCTCCCCCGACGAGGTCGAGCACGAGATCGACTCCGCGCTCGTTCGTCAGCGCCTTCACGCGACTCGCGAACGTGCCGTCGGTCACCAGCACCGTGTCTTGCAGGCCCAGGTTCTTGATGCGCTCGAGCTTCGAGGCGTTGCGGCCGGTGCCGATGGCGCGCGCTCCGTGGAGCGCACACAGCTGCATCGCCGCCGTGCCAACTCCAGACGCGATCGCGTGAATCAGCACCTGCGTGCCAGCCGTCATGCCGCCCTGGAGCGCCAACGCATCCCACGCGGTCATGAACGCTTCGGGAATGGCGGCGGCGTGCTCGAACGAGCTGCCGGCAGGCATCGCGATGGCTTCACGCTCGTGCGTGACGAGTTCCTCGGCCCACGCGCCACCAGCGACGAGACCCATCACACGGTCGCCCTTCCTCCAGCGAGTGACGCGCGCCCCCACCTCGGCGATCTCCCCCGCGTACTCGAGGCCCGGAATGTCGGCTGGCACGCCCTTCGGCGCGGGGTACAGGCCCATCGTCTGCAGCAGGTCGGCGCGGTTGAGCGCGCTCGCCTTCACGGCGACACGAACCTCGTCAGGGCCGCACGTCGGCGAGGGCGCGTCTTTCACCGAGAGGCCGCGAGGTCCTTCACCGGCCGTCATCACGAGTGCCTTCATGGCTCACGCGATAGCAGGAGCGGGCGTCGAGGGAGAACAACTTCAGGTAGGGTGCCCGCATGAGCTTCGTTCAGCGTCGCGATCGCCTGCTGTCGTCCCTCGACCGGCCCCTCGTGCTGTTCTCGGGGAGCGCGCTCTCTCGCAACTACCCTGCGAACACGTTCCCGTTTCGTGCCGACTCGAACTTCCTCTACTTCTTCGAGCGCCCCGAGCCGGGCAGCGCCGCGCTGTTCGATCCCTCCGACAAGACGGTCACGCTCTTTCTCCCCGAGCGAACGATGGGCGATGCGTTGTGGCACGGCGAGCAGGAGTCGTTCGACGCCGCCAGGACTCGGCACGGCGTGCATCGGGTCATGACGATCGAGGCGCTCGAGTCGCACCTGCAGACGCTCGCGAAGGGACGGCAGCTCGACTCGATCGCGGTGGCCGATTTCAAGGCGACGGCCCGCGCGCGCGCGATCACGGGACAGGATCTGCAGCTCGACGATCCCGCGAAGGTGGGGCGGGGCGAAGTGCTCGACGTGATCGCGAAGCTGCGTCTGAAGAAGGGCGCCGAAGAGATCGCCGAGATGCGCAAGACCGCGATCGTCACGCACGAGGCGCACGTCGCTGCGATGAAGGCGTCGAAGCCGGGCGTGAAAGAAGAGCTGCTCGCGGGCCTCGTCGAAGGCGCGTTCGCGCGCAGCGGCTGCGTGCAGGCGTACGGAACGATCCTCTCGGTGCGCGGAGAGGTGCTGCACAACCACCATCACGCGAACACGCTCGCCTCCGGCGACATCGTGCTGCTCGACGCAGGTGCAGAGAACGACATGGGGTACTGCAGTGACGTCACGCGCTGCTGGCCCGTCGGTGGAGCGTTCTCTTCCGAAGGCCGCGACCTGTACGAGCTGGTTCTCAAGGCGGAACTCCACGGCATCTCGCTGGTGAAGCCCGGAGTTCGCTACCGCGACATTCACCTCTCGGCCTCACGGGTGCTCGCGCAGGGGCTGGTCGATCTCGGGTTGCTCACGGGCAACGCCGACGCGCTCGTCGAAGCCGGCGCTCACGCGATCTTCTTCCCGCACGGTCTCGGTCATCAGATCGGCCTCGACGTGCACGATCTCGAGTCCTTCGGCGATCGTGTTCACTACCCGGGCCGCTCGCGCTCGTCGCAGTTCGGTCTCGCCTACCTGCGAATGGACATGGACCTCGCCGAAGGCATGGTCTTCAGCATCGAGCCGGGCCTGTACTTCGTGCCCGCCATCATCCGGAACCCCGAGTTCCGCGCGACCTTCAAGGGCCAGGTGAACTTCGACCGCGCCGAGAAGTACCTCGCGATGAACGGCGGCCGCGGCTTCGGAGGCATTCGCATCGAAGACGACGTGCTGTGTACGGCAGGTGGCAGTGAGGTGTTGACCGCCGCGATTCCCAAAGCCCTGTCTGCCGTGGAAGCCCTCGCAGGGCAGGGCTGATTGCGCACGAAGCTGCTCACGCCGCGCTGGCCTCGCAGCTGCACGGCACGCTGCCATGTTCAGACTGGCGTGCGGCATGGGCTCGGCGAGCTGGGTCGACTTCGGGTCGTTCTGGCGACAGTTCGAGCTGCCCAGCGCTGCGCCTGACGGCTTCGTGCTCGTCGGAGCCATCGTCGGAACGCTCGTCGTCATTCTTGGGGCGGTGCTGATTGGGTTGGTGGTGTCGGCGGGCGCAGAGGCGTGGCGGTCGCGCCCCGTGCCCCAGCTCGACAACCCCTTGCTCGAAGGCGCCACGCGCGATCTCGCGCTGGCCGTCGAGCTGCTACGCCGTGGCGTCGATTCGACTCGCGCCGAGGCGCTGCTCACGCGAGCTCGAACCAACATCGGCCGGTGCCGCGACAGGCTTTCACGACGCGAGCTGCGCACCCTGGCCAGCGCGTGGACTCTGGTGGCGCACGTCACTCCGCGCACAGGTGCGTAACGCGCTACGCACTACAAGCCCTTCGCGACGCTTGAGCCCGTCGGACCGTGGCGCTACGAGCCCGCGCATGTCGTGGTACGCGAAAAAGAAACCGAAGATCGCCACCGCCGCCGAGGTGGATGAAGTCGAACAGCGCAACGCTCCGAGCCGCATGGAGGGCTTGTGGGTGAAGTGCGAGCCCTGTGGAGAGATTCTGCTCCGTGAAGAGCTCGAGCGCGCCCTGAACGTCTGCCCGTCGTGCAACCACCACATGGCGTGGAACGCACGCGCGCGGTTGCTGGCGCTGTGCGACGAAGACTCGTTCGAGGAGCACGACGAGGCCCTCGAGCCACAAGATCCGCTCGGCTTCGCCGACTCGAAGAAGTACCGCGATCGCATCAAGTCGACGAAGAAGGCGCTCGACGAGAACGACGCGTTCGTCTCGGGCACGGGCCGCATCGACGGGCAGCACGTCAGCGTCGGCGCGTTCCTCTTCGAGTTCATGGGTGGCTCGATGGGCAGCGTGGTCGGCGAGAAGGTGACGCGCGTGTTCGAGCGCGCCGTCGAGCTCGACGTGCCGGCGATCGTCTTCTCTGCCTCGGGCGGCGCCCGCATGCAGGAAGGCGCGCTGTCGCTGATGCAGATGGCGAAGACGAGCGCAGCCATCAGCCGGTTCCGCTCGATCAAGAAGCCCTACATCTCGGTGTTGCTGCACCCCACGACCGGTGGTGTTGCTGCCTCGTTCTCGTGGCTCGGTGACGTGGTGATCGCAGAACCAAAGGCGCAGATCGGCTTCGCGGGCCCGCGCGTGATCGAGCAGACGATTCGGCAGAAGCTGCCCGAGGGCTTTCAGCGCTCCGAGTTCCTGCTCGAGCACGGAATGATCGACGCGATCGTGCAGCGCAAGGACATGAAGGCGAAGTTGTCGCAGCTCATCGGCCTGCTGAGCTGAGGCCCTCATGACGACCGACGAGGCGCTGGCGTACTTCGCGGCCCTGGCGCCCTCGACGATTCGTATGGGCCTCGAGCGCATCACCTCGGCCCTCGACACCCTGAACCACCCAGAACGCTCGTTCGCCTCGATTCACGTCGCGGGCACCAACGGCAAGGGCTCGACCTGCGCGGTGCTGTCGTCGTGTCTTTCGCAGCGCCACCGCGTCGGCTTCTACTCGTCACCGCACCTCGTGCGCATGAACGAGCGCTTCAAGGTGAACGGCGTCGACATCGACGACGAGACGTTGGCGAAGCGGGTCAACGAGCTGGTCGACCGTCTCGGGCCGAATCACGAGCTCACGTACTTCGAGTTCGGCACCGCGCTCGCGTTCTGGCATTTCGCGCAGGAGCACGTGCAAGTCGCCGTCATCGAGACCGGCCTCGGCGGAAGGCTCGACGCGACGGTGCTGTGCGCTCCGGTCGTCACGGCCATCACGTCGATCTCGTTCGATCACATGGAGTACCTCGGCAACACGCTGCCGCTCATCGCGCAAGAGAAGGCCGGCATCGTGAAGCACGGTGTGCCGCTCATCGTGGCCCGTCAGCCGCCCGAGGTGTTGCAGGTGTTCGAGCGCGCCGCCGCCACGGCCGGAGTCCCGCTGATCGTCGAAGGCCGTGACGTCGAGCTCGTCGGCGACACCTTTCGCGGAAGAACGCGAAGCCTCGGCGGGCTCACTGTTCCGCTCTCGGGGGCGCATCAACTGCAGAACGCGGGGCTCGCGCTGGGGTGTCTCGAGCTGCTGTCGGAGCGGCAGGGCTTCTCGCTCTCGGACGACGAGCTGCGGAGCGGGCTCTCGTCGACCCGCTGGCCCGGCCGCCTTCAGGAGATCGACGGAACGCCTCCAGTCCTGCTCGATGGCGCCCACAACCCGTCGGGCGTCGAGGTGCTCGTCGCGGCGCTCGACACCCTTCATGCCGACCGGCCGATTCACCTCGTGTTCGGCGTCTTCGCCGACAAGGACTCCGAGCCGATGATGCGGCAGCTGTTTCCGCGCGCGGCGTCGGTGCACCTCGCGCCGTTGCACAGCTCCCGATCGCGCGACCCGAAGTCGTACGAAGCGCTCGCGCGCACGCTGTGCTCGACCGTGAAGGTGACCGACTCGGTGCCGGCGGCGCTCCAGTCGGCGATCGCCGAGGCGGGGGCGGGCGCACTGGTGCTGGTCGCAGGCTCGCTCCATCTCGTCGGCGAGGCGCTCGGGGCTCTGAACGCCGAGTTCTCCCGCCTGCTCTCGACGCTCGACGCCTTCACGCCCGGCGACGACCCCGACGAGACGATGCGGGCGCTGAGTCACACGGTGTCAGAGGGGCGGCCCGGGCTCGATCCCGTGCGCTTCCGGCGCGCCGTGTTCGCGTTGCTCGAGCGGTTTCCCGACGCCGAGTTCGGCACCCCGGGAGCCCTGATTCATGAGGTCGAACGCCGCCCCGGCTACGAAGGCGAGCTCGAGGCCTCACTCCGACGACAGCCCACGTTCCTCACGGTCTCGATGGTCAACCGCCTGATGAACCTGAGCGACGACGCGCCGACCCTGCTGCGCTGGTCGACGGTGCTCGAAGGCGTCACCCGGCACCCGCGCGCCCCCGACTGGGTTCAAAAAGCCGCGAGCCGCTACCTCGAGCACCAGCGCGCCCGTTGACACGTGAACATCGGTGGTTACCTTGGCCGCGCCATGAGCGACGTGCGCCCCGACGAAGCCGCTGAGTCCACCACCGTGAAGGTCAACGACAAGCGCCGGTTCCGTGAAGACGGCCAACCCGTCGAGCCCGTCGTCGAGGCCCCGCAGATCGACCCCGAGGTGGCTCGTTTGACCGCCGAGCTCGAGGCCGCCCACAAGCGCATCGACACCCTTGCGCGTGGCCTGCAGAACTCGGAGGCCGATCGCGAAGCCTTCAAGCAGCGCATGACGCGCGAGCGCGATCAGCTGCTCGATCTCGAGAAGGGCAAGGTCGCCGTCGTGCTCCTCGAGGCGATCGATGATCTCGAGCTGTGCCTCTCTGGCGCCGACGACTCGGCCTTGTCGAAGGGCGTGAAGCTCATTCGCGACGGGCTCATCAAGAAGGCCGAAGAGTTCGGCCTCGAGCGCGTCGAGCTCAAGGGCACCGCCTACGATCCCAACCTCTCCGAAGCGTCAGACATGGAGATCACCGCGAACGAGGCAGAAGACGGGCGTGTCGTCTCGGTGCTGAAGGCGGCGTGGAAGCTCAAGGGCCGCGTGTTGCGGGCGGGCCGGGTGAAGGTCGCCAAGTACGTGCAGCCTGCGCAGGCGTGACGCTGGGCGGTTTCTCGGGTTGAGTCCCGCCCGTGCGTCTGTTCCTGCTGTTCTCCTTGTTGCCCGTCGTCGCGTTGGCCGACGATGTCGCCGATTGGGCCCGTGCGAAGGTGCACGCCCAGAAGGAAGGCCTGACGCCGGCGCACGCGCCAGGCGAAGAGCCTGACTCGTCGCCGGTCGTGTGGCGTGAGCGCACGATCATTCCGTTCTGGAAGGAGAAGCTGCCGGGCGGACCGTCGATGGTGCCGTCGTTCACGCCGCCGACGTCGCTCGCGCCCCTGGTTCGCGCCGTTCGCGCGGGCGTCGTGAACATCTCGGCGAAGACAGGCCCGACGTCGAAGGGCCTGGGCTCGGGGTTCGTGATCACCTCCGACGGGCTCGTCGTCACCAACAACCACGTCATCGAGCGCGCGGAGTCGATCGTCGTGCGCCTCGCCGATGGCCGAAGCCTCGAAGCGAAGGTGATCGGTCATGACGCCGAGACCGATCTCGCGCTGCTGCGGCTCACGGGCGCGACGGATCTTCCGGTGGTCACGCTCGGAGACTCCGATGAACTCGAGATCGGTGACTGGGTGGTGGCGATCGGCAATCCCTTCGGGCTCGACACGTCGGTGACGCACGGCCTCATCTCGGCGCGCGAGCGGGTGATCGGCGTCGGCCCGTTCGACGACTTCATTCAGACGAACGCGCTGATCAACCCGGGCAACTCGGGCGGCCCGCTCTTCGACATGAAGGGCCACGTCGTCGGCGTCACCACCGCGATCATGAACCAGGGGCAGGGCATCGGCTTCGCGGTGCCGGTGAACCTCGTGAAGGAGCTGCTCCCCAACCTTCGCGACAACGGCACACCGGTGCGCGGTTGGCTCGGCGTCACCGTGAGCGAAGTGAAAGACTCGGCGCCCGGCGAAGCGGTGATCGTCGACGTGTACCCCGAGTCTCCGGCGGCGCGCGCAGGCCTGCAGGCAGGCGATCGCCTCGTCTCGGTGAACGGCAAGCCCGTCGATCGATATCAGCAGCTGCTGCGCCGCATCGCGATTCAGGGGCCGGGGGTGGTGGTGAAGCTCGGCGTCGTGCGGAACAAGAAGGTGATCAACGCCTCGGCGCTGCTGTCGACGCGGCCCTCTGCCGGCCCCACGAAGACGATGCTCTCGGGTGGGCGCATCGACTCACTCGGGCTGGTGCTTGGTGAG
>JAEUJR010000462.1 GCA_016793585.1 Archangium sp. | reverse complement strand
GGGCAGTGCGGGTCGAAGCGGCGCTCCGCCATGCGAGCCGAGCGCGAGTCGTTGCTCGCGAGCTTTTCCACGAGAACGTTCGGAGAAGCGACGATCGCATTCGACGCACGGCTCGACGGCCGAGTCGTCGCGATGGTGGCTGAGCGGCTCGTCACGGCGCGCGCCGCCACCGCGCAGTGGATCGACTGGCTCCCGAATGTTCCGCCACCGCCGACCATCGTCTACTTCGACACCGCGCAGCTGCAGTCGGTGGCCTGCGTCAGCGCCCAGACCATCGGCTACTTCGACGGCCGGCTGCACATCAGCGCCGACGCTTCACTCTCGGAGGCGATGGTCGGCCAGACCGTGGTTCACGAGTACGTGCACTTCGCGCTGAACGCGCTGTCGATTCCGAAGCCCATGTGGCTGCACGAAGGGCTCGCGATGCGCGTGGCCGAAGAGACGTGGTTTCAAGACAGCCGGCTCGACTTCGCGCGTTGGCTGCGCGAGCACCGGCTGCCCTTCGACGCGATGGTCTACGCGTTTCCCCACACCGCTGACGAGAAGTTCGCCCTGGCCGCGTACTACCAGAGCGCGCGCATGGTCGACTTCATCCAGACCCAGCGTGGACCAACCGCGGCGCGCGAGCTCGTGAGGCAGCTCTCGACCCACGCCGTCACTGCCGATGACGCGTTCGTGCGAGGCGCCGGGCTGACGCCCTCGTCACTCGAGCCATACTGGAAGGACTTCGTGCAGGCGCGCTGATCAGCTGCGCGTCGCGTTCGGCTCGGGCTGCGCCTGCGGCTCGACCACCACCGGAGCAACCTTGATCGCGGCATCGAGGCCGATGTCGTCGGCGCGCGGAATGATGCCCGTCGTCATCGTCACGAGCTTCTCGAGCGTCTTGAAGAACCCGATCTTCGTGAGCGGCCAGTTCAGCCAGCCCGTGGTGATGCAGTAGTACTTGTCGAACGGCGCGGTGTGATGAACGTCGTGGTGACCCACCGGCAGAATCAGGTGCGCGCGCTGCAGAAAGCGGATGAACCCGGGCAGCTCATGCGCCTCGAGGTGCGACCACTTGTGGAACTGGTTGGTCATCATCACCCAGAAGATCATCGAGCCCAGCGCGACCATGATGAAGATGAGCAGCGACTGATAGCCCTCGACGTCGAGCGGCATGAAGATGCAGATGCAGCCGACCCACAACGAGATGAGGCAGTTGTTGCCGTTGGTCTCGATGGCGTCGTGGCGGGTCATCGCCTTCGGGTCGACGTGGTGTTCGCGGAACGGGCGAATCAGGCCAGGCCCGATCAGCGGCAGCTTCGTCGAGCCCCACGTGTCGGCGAGCCAGTGCACGAACCCCGAGATGAAGTCGGCCATCACGTAGCCAGTCATGAACGCCGACGCGATGAGGAACCCGCGGCCTTCGCTGACCGACCAGGTGCGGCGAACGATGAGCGCGATGAGGGTGAAGAACGCGAAGATCGAGAAGATCTCCACGTAGCGCCACCACGAGTGGTAGCCGGCCGCGAGCGTCTTCGCGTCATGCATCTTCAGGTTCAGGTTCTGGTCGCTCATGACTTTCCGATCCCCCGGACAGACTCGTTCCGTACGTCTGCCAGTGTCGCCCGGTTTTGTCATCTGGGTGTCATGACGAGGGCTTGCGGCTTTGACGCGGGTCAGCCCGGCGGTGCAGCCCTCAGAACTTCTCGTAGTCGGTCTTCTTCTTCTTCTTCACCGGGTTCGACAGCTTGCCGTCCTTGAAGAGCTCGACGCGTGAGCCGCCCGGCGCCGAGAGCCCCTGCGCGTTGCCGACGAGCGCCTTGGAGTCGGGCGGGTGGTACACGACGCGCAACTTCGAGCCTGCGGGCAGGTCTCCGATGTTCGCGTCGATGAGCAGGTAGACACTCGTGCCCTGCGCCAGCACGCGCTCCTGGTCCTGCACGGGGTCGAGCTCGGCCAGCTGCCGGCCCTGGTCGATCTCGGTCGAGTCTTCGGCGAACTGGCGCACCTTCACCTTGAGCACCGACCGGCTCGAGGCCTCGCGGTAGACCTTGGTGCCCTGAATCGTGATGGAGAGATCGGCGCCGGTCTCGACCGCCTTCGGGTCTTTCAGCTTCAGCCCCGTCGCCTTGTTGTTGTCGGTGTCGAGGAAGAGCGTGGCGTTCGCGCAGCGGTTGCCGCACGCGTCGCCCCAGGGCTCCTTGTTGAACTCGATCTTGAAGGCGTAGTCGGTGCCCTGTGGCCCCACGACGATCTCGGTGATCAGCGGCCTGTCTTCTTCTCCAGGAGGCGGCGGCTTGTAGGTGATGGCAGGCTTCTCGGCGAAAACAGTCGACGCCAGAAGCGCGACCACGACGACCCACGGACGGAGCATGGACCAAACGAAAGCAGAAGGGCTGTACGCACGCCAGCTACCGCTGGGGCCGATGAAGAACTTCGTCTACCTGATCGGCGCGACGGGCAGCTCCGAGGTGGCGGTCATCGACCCCGCGTGGGACGTGCCGGCGATTCAGCGCGCGGTCGAGGCTGACGGAAAGCGGCTGGCGGCCGTGTTCCTCACCCACCACCACAACGATCACATCAACGGCGTGCCGGCGCTGCTGAGGGCGCACGACGTTCCCGTGTACGTGCAGGGAGCCGAGGTCGACTTCGCCGAGGTGGTGCAGAAGTTCGGCAGTGCCGTTCGTCGCGTGAGCCCGGGAGAGGTCGTGAAGGTGGGGGCGCTCGAGGTGACGTGCGTGCACACCCCGGGGCACACGCCGGGCTCGCAGTGCCTGCTCTGCCGTGGAGCGCTCCTCTCGGGCGACACCGTGTTCGTGAACGCGTGCGGCCGCTGCGACTTTCCGGGAGGCAGCGCCGAGCAGATGTTCGACTCGCTCCATCGCGTGCTGGGCGCGCTGCCGGCCGAGACGATTCTGTACCCTGGCCACGACTACGGAGACGTCGCCGTCTCGTCACTCGCGCGTGAGCGGGAGCACAACCCATACTTTCAGCTGGGCCTGCTCGAGCGCTTCGTGGCGCATCGGAACCGGCCCAGAGGGTGAGGAACACGTGGGGCGCATCGTGTGTTCAGCTCCGACGTCATGAACCGCAGCGAGCTCCACCTGGGCCGACTGGCCGCGCTCATCGGCATCGTCGTGGTGTCGGTGTTCTTGTGGGACTCGCCAGTGCTCACGCCGTTCAAGCTGCTCGCCGTGATGGGGCACGAGACGGGGCACGCGATCGCCGCGAAGCTGGTCGGCGGTGACGTGAACCAGGTGACGGTGCGGCTCAACCAATCGGGCGAGTGCCTTTCGTCGATTCCCGACGGGTTCTTCGCGAAGGTGCTCGTGTACTCGGGTGGCTACGTCGGCAGCGCGATCATCGCCGTGCTGTTGTTGCTGCTCACGTACCGCTTCAACGCCAGGCGCTACATGCTCGGCGCGGCGGCGGTGTGGCTGGTGGTGATGGCGCTCTTCTACGGGCGCGATCTCTTCACCCTCGGCTTCTGCATCGGCATGGCGGTGCTCTTCGCCGCTGGAGCGAAGTGGCTGCCCGTCGAGCTCGTCGGCGGCCTGAACCTCTTCATCGCCACCTTCACCGCGCTCTACGCCGCGATGGATCTGAAGGACGATCTCTGGAACTCGCAGATCCGCTCGATGAGCGATGCGCAGCTGCTCTCGAACGTGACGATCGTGCCCGCGATCGTCTGGGCGCTGCTGTGGACGTTGGTGAGCGTGGCGATTCTGGCGCTGGGTGGGTACTTCGCGGTGCGCGAGAAGAAGGCCGTCGTGGCGGCTCCGAAGACGGCCCCTCTCGCGGCGTAGGGTCAGTCGACGACGACTCGTTGCGTCAGTGCGACTCGTCCCCTACAAGCGCGCGCCACATGTCCCGTTACGAGCCGTCCGTCATCGAGCCGAAGTGGCAGAACGAGTGGGAAACGAAGAAGCCGTTCAAGACGCCCACCGACCTCGCCGAGCTGAAGAAGAAGCCGAAGTACTACGTGCTCGACATGTTCCCGTACCCCTCGGGCGCGGGTCTGCATGTCGGCCACCCCGAGGGCTACACGGCCACCGACGTCGTCGCGCGGCTCAAGCGGCAGCAGGGCTTCAACGTGCTGCACCCGATGGGCTGGGACGCGTTCGGTCTGCCTGCCGAGCGCGCGGCCGTTCGTGACGGCATTCACCCGGCTGTCATCACCAAGAGAAACGTCGACAACTTCCGCCGGCAGATCAAACGCCTCGGCTTCTCGTACGACTGGGACCGCGAGGTCGACACCAGCGCCGCCGACTACTACCGGTGGACGCAGTGGATCTTCCTGAAGCTCTACGAAAAGGGCCTCGCGTACATGGCCGAGGTGCCGGTGAACTGGTGCCCTGCGCTCGGCACCGTGCTCGCCAACGAAGAAGTGAAAGACGGCAAGTACGTCGAGACCGGAGACCCGGTCGAGCGCCGCCTGATGAAGCAGTGGATGCTGAAGATCACCGCGTACGGCGATCGCCTGCTCGAAGATCTCGACGGCCTCGACTGGCCCGAAGGCATCAAGGAGATGCAGCGCAACTGGATCGGCAAGTCGGAAGGCGCCGAGGTGACGTTCCAGGTGCAGGGCACGAATGAGTCGTTCGTCGTGTTCACCACGCGCCCTGACACGCTCTTCGGAGCCACCTACTGCACGCTCGCGCCCGAGCACGCGCTGGTCGCGAAGATCACCACGCCGGCGCAGAAGGCCGCCGTCGACGCGTACGTCGCCGAAGCGAAGAACAAGAGCGAGCTCGTTCGCAAAGAAGAGGCGAAGAAGAAGACGGGCGTCTTCACCGGCGCCCACGCCATCAACCCCGCGACGGGCAAGCCAGTGCCTGTGTGGATCGCCGACTACGTGCTCGCCAGCTACGGCACGGGCGCGATCATGGCGGTGCCGGCGCACGACGTTCGTGACCACGAGTTCGCGAAGACGTTCGGGTTGCCGATCATCGAGGTCGTGCAGGGCGGCACAGACGTGCAGGCCGAGGCGTTCGTCGACGAGGGCGTGGCGGTGAACTCGGGCCAGCTCGACGGGCTCAAGACGCTCGAGGCGAAGAAGAAGATGACGGCGTGGCTCGAAGAGAAGGGCCTCGGCAAGAAGCGCGTGCAGTACCAGCTGCGTGACTGGCTCTTCTCGCGGCAGCGCTACTGGGGTGAGCCGTTCCCCATCATTCACCTCGAAGACGGCTCCATCGCGACGGTGCCGGAGTCACAGCTGCCGGTCGAGCTGCCTCACGTCGACGAGTACAAGCCGACGGCCGATGGTCGCCCGCCGCTCGCGCGCGCTGGAGACGCGTGGCTCGGCGTGACGCTGCCCGATGGTCGTAAGGGCGTGCGCGAGGTGAACACGATGCCGCAGTGGGCCGGCTCATGCTGGTACTACCTGCGCTACCTCGACGCGAAGAACGGCACGCAGGCGTGGAACCCCGAGATCGAGAAGTACTGGATGCCCGTCGACCTGTACGTCGGTGGCGTCGAGCACGCCGTGCTCCATCTCTTGTACGCGCGCTTCTGGCACAAGGTGCTGTTCGACTGCGGCCTCGTCTCGACGAAGGAGCCGTTCCAGAAGCTCTTCAACCAGGGAATGATCCTCGCGTACTCGTACCGGAGCGAGAGCGGGAAGTACTTCTACCCGAACGAGATCGACGACCGCGAAGACGGCGCCTTCGTGAAGGTGACCGGCGAGAAGGTGCACAAGCAGGTCGAGAAGATGTCGAAGAGCCGCTTCAACGTCGTCTCGCCCGA
>JAEUJR010000407.1 GCA_016793585.1 Archangium sp. | reverse complement strand
GCGGCGGTGTCGGCCGTGAACGGCGGCAACGGGTGGCGTTCCATGGAGTCCCTCGGGTTCAGCACTCAGTGGTCGCCGAGCTCGGGCGCGACGGGGAAGTCGATGGCCACCTGCGTGACGTTGTGCAGGGTGTTCATGATGGTCTTGTCGCCGACCGCGACGATGAGGTCGACGAGCGAGCCCTTCGTGTAGCCAGCGGCGTAGAAGGCCTCGACCGTCGCTGCCGACGGGCGGCCGCGGGTCTGGGTGATCTCCTTCGCGAGTCGCACCAGCGCGTCGAGCTTGGGCTCGGTCGCACGGCCACCACGAAGGCGCAGCACCTCGTCATCGGTGAAGCCGTTCATCTTGCCGAGCACCGTGTGCGCGCTCTGGCAGTACCGGCAGCCGTTCACCTGGCTGACGACGAGGTTGATGGCCTCCTTCTCCTTGTTCGAGAACGACGTCTTCGCCGAGCCGAGACCCAGGTACGTCGCCAGCGCGGTCTCGGAGTGCGCGAACGCGGCGTAGAGGTTCGGAACGAAGCCGATGGCCTTCTTCAGGTTGTCGAAGAGGCCCTGGTTGGCGGGCGAGACGGCCTCGCGGGTCGGCACGTTGAACGACGGCATGGGGGCGACGGCGTTGCGGGTGGTGGTGGTTTCGAGGTGCGACATGTGGAGCTCCTGGTTTCGGCGGCCGAAGGAGTCGGCCGACGCAGGTGAGAAATAGGAGTCTGGCCGGCCAGCAACAATCAGCACGTTTGACACTTCACTCTTGCGACTCTAGCAATGGTGGCCGTGGACCGATTTCAGGCGATGACGGCGTTCGTGACGGTGGCCGACCTGCAGGGCTTCGCGGCGGCGGCGCGGCGGTTGCGGCTCTCTCCCTCGGTGGTGACGCGACTGGTGGCGGCGCTCGAAGAGCACCTGGGCGCGCGGTTGCTCCAGCGCACGACGCGCTCGGTGACGCTGACCGACGCGGGCGCGCGCTACCTCGAGCGGGCCCGGCGCATCGTGGCCGACCTCGGCGAAGCAGAGGCCAACGCGCAGGCCGAGCGCACCGTGCCGACGGGCCGCTTCGGCGTGGCCGCGCCCAACGTCTTCGGCCGGCTGCACGTGGCGCCGCTCATGTGCCGCTACCTCGTGAAGTACCCCGCGGTGCAGGGCGAGCTCACGCTGGGCGACCGGCCGCTGAACCTCGTCGAAGACGGCATCGACGCGGCGGTGCGCATCGGCAGGCTCGCCGACTCGACGCTGGTCGCGCGCGCCGTCGGAGCGACCCGCCGTGTCGTCGTCGCGTCACCGAAGTACCTCGAGCGACACAAGCCGATTCGCAGACCCGAGGCGCTCTTGGCGCACCAGCTCATTCACTTCACCCCGCTCGACGCGGCGGCGGTGTGGAGCTTCGAGCGCAAAGGCGAGACCACCAGCATTCCAGTGCGGCCCTCGTTCGCCACCAACAGCGCCGACGCCGCCATCGGGCACGCGCTGCTCGGCGGCGGTGTCACGATGGTGCTCGGGTATCAGGTCGTCGACGCGGTGCGCGCGAAGCGGCTGAGCGTGGTGCTCGAAGACTACGAGCCCGCGCCGCTGCCGATTCACGTCGTCTACCCGTCGACGAAGCTGCTCTCGGCCAAGGTGCGCGCCTTCGTCGACCTCATCACCTCGACCTGCGACTGGCAGTTCACCGACTTCTGAAACGACACGGCCCCCGCGCTCGAGAAGAGCACGGAGGCCGTTCGCTTCACCTTCGACTGATCAGCTCAGAACTGGTTCCACAGGAACTGGTTCGTCACCTCGTGGTGGAACTGAATCTCGGGGATCTTGATCTGCGAGCCCAGCGCCTTCGGGCAGCGGTCGGCCTGCATCTGCTTGAGCTCGGCGAACTTGCCCTGCACCGCCTCGCCCAGCACCTCGGTCATGAACTTCGACCCCTTGAACAGGCGAATCGCGTCGTAGATGTTGTCGGGCAGGAAGCGCGTACGGCTGCGCTTGCTCTCATCGGCCGTCGTCTCCGAGCCCGCGCCTTCGAGGGCGGTGCGCATGAGCGAGTAGAAGACGAGGTACGGGTTCGCGTCGGGCGCCACGCTGCGCACCTCGATGCGGGCCGAGCGCTCGTTGCCGGTGGGGATGCGCACCATCGCGCCGCGGTTGTTCGGCGACGCCTTGATCTGGTTCGGCGCCTCGTAGTGCGGGTCGAGCCGGCGGTACGCGTTCACCGACGGGTTCAAGATGAGACAGAGGTCGTCGGCGTTCGTGAGAATGCGGTCGATGGCGTCCCAGCCCGACTTCGAGAGCCCGTCCTGGCCCTTCGCGTCCCAGTACTGGTTCTTACCGGCCTTCGAGAACGACATGTTCGTGTGCATGCCGTTGCCGTTCACGCCCGTGACGGGCTTGGGCAGGAACGACGCGGTCATGCCGAGGTTCGCCGCCACCTGCCGGCTGAGCAGCTTGTACAGCTGCACCTGGTCGGCGGTGATGAGCGCCTCGCTGTACGAGAAGTTCATCTCGAACTGGCTCGGAGCCACCTCAGGGTGGTCCTTCTCGTTGCCGAAGCCCATCGCGCGCTGCACCTCGGCGGCGCTGTCGATGAACGTGCGCAGCTTGTCGCCCGGC
>JAEUJR010000389.1 GCA_016793585.1 Archangium sp. | reverse complement strand
GTCGTGAACATGGCCGTCGCCGGTGGCGTGTACCTGAACCTCGGCCCCGACAACCTCATCGGCTTCTCGCGCATCGGCGCCATCTCGCCTTCGGGCGCGTGCCGGCCGTTCGACGCGAAGGCCGACGGCTTCGTGATGGGTGAGGGCGTTGGGGTCGTGATTCTGAAGCGGCTCGACGACGCGCTCCGTGATGGCGACCGCGTGTACGCCGTCATCAAGGGCTCGGGCTGCAACAACGACGGCCGCGGTGAAGGCCCGATGACGCCGCGCCCCGAAGGGCAGAAGGACGCGATGCGCCGCGCGCACGCCGAGCTCGACTTCGGCGTCGACAGCATCACCTACGTCGAGACGCACGGCACGGCGACGACGGTGGGCGACGTGGTCGAGGTCGGCGCGCTTCGGCAGTTCTTCTCGGAGCGCCTCGGCAAGCCGGTCGACGAGCAGTACTGCTGGCTGGGCAGCATCAAGGCGAACGTCGGCCACACGATGTCGGCCGCCGGCGTCGCGGGCTTCATCAAGACGTGCCTGATGATGCACCACGGCGTGATTCCGCCGCAGCCGGCCGTCGAAGAGCTGAACCCGAAGCTCGACCTGCCGAACTCGCCGTTCAAGCTCACGCATCAGGCGGTGCCGTGGACGACGAAGGCTGGCACGCCGAAGCGCGCCGCCGTGTCGTCGTTCGGCTTTGGTGGAACGAACGCGCACGTCGTCATCGAGGAACCGCCGAAGCGCGCCGCCACGATTGCCGTGACCGCGCTCGAGCCTCAGTTGGTTCTTCTCTCCGCTCCGACGCCTGCGCTGCTCGCGAAGTCGGCGCAGCTGCTCGCCGCGCACGTCGAGAAGCACCAGCTGTCTGTCGCTTCCGTTGCTGCGGCGCTCGCAAACCGCCAGTCGTTCGACGCGCGCGCGGCCTTCCTCGCGACCTCGCGGGAGCAGCTGATCAGCACGCTCCAGGGCCTGCAGGCGGCGCTCACGAATCACCAGCCGATGCCTGCTGGCGTCGCGTACGCCGAAGCGCCGGTTCCCGCGGAGTCGCGCAAGCTCGCGTTCCTCTACCCGGGTCAGGGCGCGCAGAAGGTCGGTCTGCTCGAAGACCTGGTGAAGCGCTTCCCGTTCCTCTCGCAGCGCCTGGCTGAGCTCGACGCGGCGGCGAAGGACGCGGCCGGTTGCTCCATCGTCGACGCGCTGTACCCCAAAGACCGCTCGAACCTCGCGGCGGCGCAGGCGCACCTCACGCGCACCGAGGTGTGTCAGCCCGCGATGGCGGCGCTCGGCCTCGCGCTCTCGGAGTTCCTCGGCACGCTCGGTGTGTCGGCCGACGTCGCGCTCGGGCACTCGCTCGGTGAGTTCGCGGCTGCGGCCTCGGCGGGAATGCTGAGCGCGGAGGATTCGGTTCGCCTCGTCGCGCGCCGTGGGCAGTTGATGAACGCGCTGAATCTCGCCGACCCGGGCGCCATGCTCGCGGTGATGGCCGAGGCCAGCGCGGTCGAGCCGTTCCTCCCGAAGTTCAACCAGGCGCAGCAAGCGGAGACGGCGTTGCGGACCGGTACGTCAACGCCGATCCCTTCGCCGGTTCGCATGGCCGGCGGGAGCGCCGCGGAGCCGACGGGAAACAGCGTCTCGCTCGCGAACCACAACCACCCGACGCAGGTGGTGCTCTCGGGCACGACGGCCGGCATCGAAGCGGCGCAGAAGCTGCTGACCGACGCGGGCCTCAAGTGCACGCGCCTCGACGTCTCGCACGCGTTCCACTCGCCGCTCATGGCGGGCATCGACGCTGGCATGCAGAAGCTGATCAGCGAGCTCGCGGTGCACCCGGCGCAGCGCGCGGTCGTGTCCTGCATCTCGGGCCGCACCTACGACTCGGTCAGCGACGCGAAGGCCATCTGGGTCAAGCACGCGACGGCGCCGGTGCGCTTCGTCGACGGCCTCGAGTCGTGCCTCACGCTCGGAGCCTCGGTCTTCGTGCAGGTCGGCGCCGGCAACGCGCTCACCTCGTTCGCGCGTGGTGTCGCGAAGAACGCGCAGGGCTTCTTCACGCTCGGCTCCAGCGATGGCGCCGATGGCGTGACGCCGTTCTTCCAGACGCTCGCGGCCATGTGGGTGAAGGGCGCTCCGGTGAACGCGGCGCCGCTCTTCGACCGCACCACGATGGCGCTGCTGCCGCCTTCGCTGCTCGAGACGCAGAAGTACTGGGCCATCGAGCGGGTGCAGCGCGCACCTCGTCAGCAGCTCCTTCCTGCGGCGCAGGTTCCTTCCGGAGCCTCCGTCGGAACGCCCTCTTTCACCTCATCTCTTCCCGCCTCACGTGGAGTCCCCATGGACAACCTCATCGCCCTCTTCCAGCAGCAGATGCAGCTGCTCCAGAGCCAGGCCGAGATTCTG
>JAEUJR010000378.1 GCA_016793585.1 Archangium sp. | reverse complement strand
CGGCACTTCGGTGCCCGCGCGCAGCTGGGTGTCGATGATGTCCATCGCTCCAGCGCGCTGCTCGTCGGTGGTGAGGCGCTGGTCGCTCATCTTGCGGCCGGTGATGGCCTCGTAGAGCACGTCGAGCTTGTCGCTCCAGGCGCCAGCGCCTTCGCCGGTGTCGTCGTTGAAGTCGCGGTCGCCGTTGGCGAGCTCCATGAACGCGCCGCCTACGAGCCGCTGCGTGATGGAGCGATTCGTCGAGTCGCTCTCGATGCTGTTCGCCTCACGTCTGATGGTCTGCCCGCCGGCGAGCTGCACGGTGCCTTCGGGGCTCGCGAGGCCGGCGGCGATGCGCGCGTACTCGGCGGGGTCGTGCATCGCGAGCTGAATGGCCAACGTCGTCGGAGCGCAGGTGCCGCGCTGCCCCTGCCCGATGGAGCTCGGCGTCGCCAGCTCCTGGACGAGGTCGGTGACGAGCTGGTTGCGGTCGATGCCTTCGGCGAGCGGCGTCTTCTCGTCAGAGAGCTTCGCGAGCTGATCGAGCGTGGTGCCTTCGCCCTTGAGGTCTTTGTCGCCGGGCAACTTGCCGTCGAGCAGCAGCTTCTCGAGCGCGAGCGCCGCCACCGGGTCGTTGGCTTCGAGGCAGCGGTCTTTCACGGCCTGGTACTGCGCGCGTTCCGACGGCGTCATCGTCTCGAGCGCGGCGGTCTCGAGCGGCTTGTTCGCTTCGAGCTGCTCCAGCGCGGCCTGGTGGCGCGGGTCGTTCACGTTCGTGTAGCGGGCATCGTTCACGCTCGCCGCGTCGCGCGTGACTTCGGCGGTGCCATCGGAGGCGCGGTCGATGGCAGGCCCGCGCAGAATCTGGTCGGCGTCACGCAGCGCATCGGCCACGTCGCGCGAGGTGCCCTTGTTCTTCGGCTGCAGCTTCTCGAGCGCGAGCTCGACGACCTTCTTCGCGGGCGGAACCACCGCCTTGAAGCTGTCGGTGATGGACGAAGGTGACGGTGTACGTCGCTGTGCGCTCGAGGCGATTCTCGGAAGGACGGTCTGCAGTTTCGAGAGGTTGGTGCGAATCGTCATGGTCGTCCTCGCGTGCGGCGCTGAAGAAGTATCCGCAGCGGGGCAGCGTGAGACCGGACACCATTTGTCAGCGCGGTTCGCAGATCGACCGGAATTCCGGCACGCATTCTGCTGAAGCTCGCTCCATGACTCGCGTCGCGTGGTGCGCAGGCCTCGTCGTGTGTTCACTCGCCCTCGCCGAGCCGCCGAAGCCCGTGGCGCTCAAGACACTGCAGCCCGGCGTCGAGTACGGCACGCTCACCCTGGTCGAGAAGCCCGAAGCCGGTGACGGCAAGCTGCACGTCGTACGCATCGACCCGAACGTGGCCACGCTCGACCTGGGGCTCGCGAGCGAATCAGGCGCCATGCGCACGGCCGCTCAGTGGAGCGCCCAGCAGGGCTTCTCCGTCGTCATCAACGCCGGCATGTTCCAGACCGACTACCGCTCGAACGTCGGCAAGCTCGTGCACGGCGACCACGTCAACCAGCGCTCGTGGAAGAAGTCGTACCAGTCGGTGCTCGCGATGGACCCGAGCGATGCGTCGCTCCCGAAGGCCGTCATGCTCGACCGCGACGCGCCCGGCTTCGACGACGCCGTGAAGCCGTACCGCACCGTCATTCAGAACCTGCGCCTCATCAAAGGCCCCGGCGAGAACGTGTGGAAACCCAACAACCGCAAGTGGAGCGAAGCCTTCGTCGCGATGGATTCGTCGGGGAAGCTGCTCTTCTGCTTCACGCGCACGCCGTTCGAGATGGCCGACCTGATGACGCGTGTGCTGGCGACCGGGCTCGGGGTCGTTCGCGCGATGCACGTCGAGGGCGGGCCCGAAGCGAGCCTCTCGATTCGCGGCAAGGACCTGACCCTCGACCTCGATGGCAGCTACGAGACCGGCTTCTTCCCGCGCGATGACAACGACCGGCAGTGGGAGCTGCCCAACGTCATCGGCGTGCGCGCCCCGAAGCAGTAGCCGCCGGGCAGAGTCTACCTCGCACCCAGCCCTTCGCTTCGGCCTCACGATTCTCGAACTCAGGAATCGCATTCCTGACCTCGAGACGGCGCGGATGGCGCCCGCGATGGCACATCTCCGCGCCATGAGAACGCTCTCTGTCTTCGCCGTCGCCCTCGCGCTCGGCTGCGCTCCGATGCCGGGCACCGACACGTGCTCTCCTTCGACCTGCAGCGGGTGCTGCACGAGTGCTGGCGAGTGCCGGCAAGGCCTCGATGCAGCGGCGTGCGGAGCGTCCGGCGCGGCCTGCATCAGCTGCGGGGCGGGCGCGACCTGCGTGGTCGGCGCGTGCTCCCCGTCGAACCCGAGACCCGACGCCGGAGGTTCGGCTGGCGGCGGTAGCGCCGGCGGCGAGGTCTCCGGGGGCGGAGACGCAGCGGCCGGAGGAATGGCTGGCGGCACCGCGGGTGGGACGGTGGCTGGAGGCGGTAGCGCTGGCGGCGGCACCATGGGCGGTGGCACCGCGGGCGGAGCGACGAGTGGTGGGGCCCCGACGAGCGGCGCCTGTGCAGGCACGCTGGTTCAGTGCGGGCAGGCCTGCGTCGACCTCGCAGCCGACCTCGAGAACTGCGGCGGGTGCGGTGTGGTGTGCCGCGGCGGTGAAGTCTGCAACCGGGGCACCTGCGCCTTGTTGCCGACCGACTGCACGTCGGCCGGGGCCAGCTGCGGTCCTGGCTTCTTTTGCGACCCTGCCACGCGCACCTGCGCGACCGGGTGCCGCCTCTCGACCGACTGCCCCGCGGGTGCGACCTGCGCCTCGGGCGTGTGCACCTGCCCAGCCAACCAGCGCGCCTGCGGCCAGCGGTGCGTGGCCAACGCCAGCACCAACGGGGTCGCCTGCTGCCTGCCGGGCTATGCCGCCTCGGGGAGTGGCTGCGTCGACGTCGACGAGTGCCTGCTGGGCAACGGTGGTTGCAGCCTCGACGCGACGTGCACCAACACCGTGGGGTCGCGCACCTGTGCGTGCAAACCCGGCTTCGGTGGTGACGGCCTCACCTGCACCGATTTGAACGAGTGCGCCTCGGGCAACGGTGGGTGCCACGTCTCGGCGACGTGCACCAACACTCCCGGGAGCCACACCTGCGCGTGCAACCCCGGCTTCCTGGGCGATGGCCTGACCTGCAGCGTCGACGCCTGCTTCACCAACAACGGCGGCTGCAGTGAGATGGCCATCTGCACCAACCAGGCGTCGGGCCGAACCTGCGCGTGCCGTGCGGGCTTCACGGGCGACGGCCTCACCTGCCTCGACATCGACGAGTGCGCCACCAACAACGGAGGCTGCCCCGAGGGGTGCGCCAACACACCGGGCGGCTTCGAGTGCACGCCCGTGCTGTGGATGAATCGCACCACCACCACCAGCCCCTCTGCGCGCTCGGGCCACGCGGTGGCGGCCGACACGCAGCGCGGGGTGGTCGTGCTCTTCGGAGGAAACAATGGCGTCAACCGCCTCGGCGACACCTGGGAGCACGACGGCCAGCGATGGAGGCAAAGCAACGCCGTCGGCCCCGTGCCTCGCAGCGACCACGCCATGAGCTTCGACACGGCTCGCAACCGCGTGGTGCTCTTCGGCGGCTATTCGCCGGGCACGGCCCGCAACGACACCTGGGAGTACGACGGCACGACGTGGACGCAGCGCTCACCCACCACGTCTCCGCCCGGGCGCTGGCTGCACACCATGGTTTACGACAGCGCGCGCGGGCGCACGGTGCTGTTCGGTGGCGTCGGCAGCAACGGACTGCTCGGCGACACCTGGGAGTACGACGGCACGACGTGGACCCAGCGAACCGTCACTGGGCCGAGCCCTCGCCAGGACCACAGCATGGCCTACGACTCCGCCCGGCAACGGGTGCAGGTGTTCGGCGGCGCCGGCGCCGACCTCTGGGAGTTCGACGGCACGAACTGGACGCTGGCGTCGAACACCAGCCCATCACCAGACCCTGGCAACTTCACGGGGCAGGCCATGGGCTACGACCCCGTTCGCCGCCGCACCGTCGTCTTCAGCGGCCGCATCGGTGGAAACCGCCACGCCCGCACCTTCGAATGGAACGGGGTGTTCTGGCTCGACGTCACGGCCAACTCGACGCGCTATCACGTCGAGGGCGCCGCCATGGCGTGGACCCGAGGTGGCCTCCTCTCGTTCGGAGGCATCAGCAGCACCACGCTCAACAACGCCACCTGGGTTCGTGGGCCGAGGCCGACGTATGCCATCTCGACGGTGCCGGTGGCGTGCGACCCCAGCGCTGGCGCAGTGCTCTCGTCGCCGCTCCCCGAAGGCTGGTACTCGAGCAGCATTCCCCTCAGCTTCGACGTGCGCTTCTTCGGCGACCAGATCGACTCGTTGAAGGCCTCGGCCAGGGGCTACCTCGAGACCGGCCGCGGCAGCAGCACCTCGAGCGGCGTGAACCTCTCCATTCCCACCACCGGCGCCCTGTACGACGTCATCGCGCCCTACTGGGACGATTTGAAGCCGCTCGCCGGCGCGACGCTGAGCACGAACCTCGTCGGCACGGCGCCGCAGCGTGCTCGCGTGTTTCAGTGGAGCAACCTGCGAACGAACCAGGGCTCGAACAATCAGCTCCGCTTTCAGGTCAAGCTCTTCGAGTCGGACTCGGCCATCGAGTTCCACTACTGCGAGCTCACGGGCGCCGCCGCGTCGGGCGACAGCGCCACCATCGGCGTGCAGGGCCCGGCCGGCGCCTATGGCGTGCAGCATTCGTTCAACAGGCCTGGCGCCGTGAACACGACCCGCGCGCTGCGGTTCACGCTGGTTCCATGACCGACAGCCTTGGCGGCTTTCCCTCGATGAAGATGTGACGACCGAGTTCTGACCGCGCGGAGCAGTCTTCCGACCGCGTGGAGCAGTCGTTTCGCGCCTCGAGCGTCACAGTGTGCGCATGACCAACGCACCGAGACGCTCCGCTGGCTGGTGGTTGCCGCCGGCCTTCATCACCCTGCTGGCCATTCCCCTCATCGCCGGGGTGATGCGCGTCGTTCAGCTCGTCGGCCACGGCCACCAGACCGCCGCAGATGCGCGCTTCTTCGCGACGCCCGAACCCGTCGTGCTGCACATCCTCACCGCGCTCCTCTTCGCCGTCGGTGGAGCCTTTCAGTTCGTCGAGGGCTTTCGAAAGAACTCCCCGCGGTGGCATCGCCTCGCCGGCCGCGCGCTCACGGGCGCAGGTCTGCTCTCGGGCCTGTCGGGGCTGTGGCTCACCCTCTTCTTTCCACCCGGCCCCATCGACGGCGCGCTGCTGTTCGGTCTGCGGCTGGTGTTCGGCTCCTTCATGGTGCTCAGCCTCGGCCTGGGCTTCGTGGCGATTCGCAGGGGCGACGTCGCCGGCCACCGCGCGTGGATGATGCGCGGCTACGCCATCGGGCTCGGCGCGGGCACCCAGGCGCTCGTGCACCTGCCCTTCATCGTCATCGCCCAAGAACCGGGCGAGCTCAGCCGGGCCCTGCTGCTCGGCGCGGGCTGGGCCATCAACCTGCTCATCGCCGAGTGGGTGCTCCGTCGACCCTCGCCCGCCACCCTCGTGCTGCAGGGAGGTGTCGCATGAAGGCCGCGGTCTACGAACGGTACGGCGCTCCCGACGTCGTTCACCTCGCCGAGCTGCCCCGGCCGACGCCAGGCGCGGGGGAAGTGCTCATCAAGGTCGTCTCCTCCACCGTCGCGGCGGGAGACTGGCGCCTTCGTCGGGCGACCCCATTCCTCGCGCGGCTCTACAACGGCCTGTTTCGCCCGAAGAAGGTGCAGGTGCTGGGCTTCGAGCTCGCGGGCGTCGTCGAGGCGGTCGGCGCGGGCGTCACCCGCTTCGCGCCGGGAGACCGCGTGTTCGGCTTCACCGGCTTCGGCTTCGGAGCCCACGCCGAGTACCGCACGATGCCCGAGACCTCGACGAAGCCCGAGTGGCAGGGCCTGCTCGCGCACACTCCGCGAAATCTCTCCTTCGCGCAGGCGGCCTCGACGCCGGTTGGCGCGCTGACGGCCCAGGCCTTCCTTCGTCAGGTGGGCGCGACGCGGGGCCAGTCGGTGCTCGTGTACGGCGCGTCGGGCAGCGTCGGCACCGCCGCCATTCAGCTCGCGAAGCACCTCGGCGCCACCGTCACCGCCGTGTGCAGCACGCGCAACGTCGAGCTCGTGCGCTCGCTCGGCGCCGACGAGGTCATCGACTACACGAAAGCCCCGCTGACCGGCCGCACGTGGGACGTCGTCTTCGACGCCGTCGGCAAGCTGAGCGCGTCAGCGGCCCGCGCGCTGCTGAAGCCGGGAGGCCGTCGCGTCTCGACGCGTGACACCGCGACGCTGAAGCCCGACGACCCTCGAGGCCATCACGCGGCTGCTCGAGCAGGGTGCGCTGAAGCCCGTCGTCGACCAGACGTTCCCGCTCGAGCGCATCGTCGAGGCCCACGCGTACGTCGAGGCCGGTCACAAACGCGGCAACGTCGTCATCTCCATCGCCCGGCCACCCGAGGCGACCGAAGACGGGCTCGTGCCGAATTGACGGCGAAACGCCGCGGCGAACTTGCCGGGGTTGGCGTAGCCCACGCGCTGCGCGACCTCGGTGACGTTCAGCTGACGCTTCGCGAGCAGCGCCCTCGCCGTCTCCATGCGCACCAGCCGCAGGTACGAGAACACCGGCGCGCCGAAGAGCGTCTGGAAGCCGGCTTTGAGCCGCGTCTCGCTGAGGCCGGCGGTGCGCGCGAGCTGGGTGAGCGTCGGCGGCGCCTCGAGGTTGGCGATGAGCGCGGCCCGCACGAGCTGCAGCCGCTCGAGGTCCCACGCCGACAGCCGCTCGGTCTGCGCGCGCGCGCCTTCGACGAGCTCGTCCGTCATCAGCGCGAGCAGCTCGAGGCTCTTCGCGTCGTGCCACAGCGCCCGCGCCGGACCCTTCACGTCGGCGTTGAGCAGCTCATCGAACACGCGGAACAGCCGCGGCGGCAGGGCCTGCGACACGAGCGCGTGGGGCGCCGCTCCATCGCGGAGCGCCCGAAACGCGGAGGGCAGCTCGGCGGTGCCCAGCAGCTCCTGAAGCCGCGCGGCGCTCAAGGCCAGGCTGACGGTCTCGGTGCGTTCGTCGCCCGTCGGCCGAAGCTGCAGCGGCAGGGGCGCGCGGGTGTGGCTGAGCTGCAGCGTGTTGCCGCCGAAGTGCAGGGCACGCCCGTCTCCTGTCTGGCCGAGCAGCACCGCCCCCTTCGAGACGACGAGCTCGAGCTCGGCCGGCGGCTGCACCGCCGAGAACACGAACGACGGGTCGTACTGGCACGCCGTGACGCCGAGCCGCACGCCTGACTTCAGCTGCAGGTTCGTCAACCGGCACCACGAGTCGCCCACGCGAAACGAGAGCCGCTGCTCGGCAGGCCCCAGGGTCTCGACGACGAAGGGCGGCGTCGCAGGCGCCGCGGCTGGCACTTCGGAGCGGGGAGCGCGGGCGGTCTTCACGGGCACCTGCTGTCTACGAACGCGCGCCCGTGGGCGCAATCGGGTGGGCCCTCGGAAGAGCTGAGGGCTGCCCTCCGAAACGACGATTTGATTCCAACACACCGGCGCCGCACCTTGGACACATCAAACATTGCACCTCCAAGGAGATTGCCTGTGAATGAAAAGACCGAATTCCTCACCAGAACCCTGACGCTGGGCATCGGCGCCACCCTCACGATGGACCTCTGGGCCTTCGTGCTGCGGCGCCTCGGCGTTCCTTCGTTGAACTTCGCCTTCCTCGGCCGGTGGCTGGGGCACCTGCCCGAAGGCAAGCTGGTGCACGACAGCATCGCGCAGGCCGCGCCGGTGAAGGGCGAGTTGCTGCTCGGCTGGGCGGCCCACTACGGCATCGGCATCACCTTCGCGGGGCTGCTGCTCGCGGTGAACGGGTTGGCCTGGGCGCGCTCTCCCACCCTGTGGCCGGCGCTGGCGCTGGGCCTCGTCACCGTCGTCGCCCCGCTGCTCGTCCTCCAGCCGGCGCTCGGAGCCGGCATCGCCTCGACCCGCACGCCCACGCCCGTCTTCAACTCGCTCAAGAGCGTGGCCACGCACCTCGTCTTCGGCTTCGGGCTGTACCTGTCGGCCCTCGTCACCGCCTCGCGGCTCCCGGTGGCGCGATGAATGCCATCTCACCCGGTACCGAACTGCGCCAATTCGTCGCACCGCTCTGGAGAATTCTCACGCCTCTCTGTGTGATGGTTTTCGCCGAGTTCCTCGCGATGGGCGTGATGCTGCCCGCCCTGCCCGGCCAGGTTCATCAAGCCCTCGGCTTCGGCACCTTCCTCGTGGGCCTCGTCATCGGGGCGCAGTCGTGGGCGACGCTGGCGACACGGCACCTCGCGGGCACGCGCACCGACCGCGTCGGCCCGAGGGGCACGGTGGCCATCGGCCTGTCGTTGTCGGCCCTCGCCGGCCTGCTCTCGGCCACGTCGGTGGCCGTCTCGAGCCCGGCCGCGAGCCTGGGCGTGCTGCTGCTGGGGCGCGGCGTGCTGGGCCTCGGAGAGAGCTTCGTCATCACCGGCGCGCTGGCGTGGGGGGTGGGGCTCGCGGGCAAGCAGCGCTCGGGCGTGGTGATGGCGTGGGTCGGCATCGCCATGTACGGCGCGCTCGCGGCGGGCTCTCCGCTCGGCTCGACGCTGGCGCAGCACCTCGGCTTCATCGGAGTCGCCGCCGCGGCCATCGTCGCCCCGCTCGCAGGCCTCGCCGCCCTTCCCCTCGTGGCGCCGGTCGAGCCAGCTGGTGGCTCGCGCCTGCCTTTCCACCGCGTGGCCGGGCTGCTGTGGCTGCCGGGGCTGGGGCTGTCGCTGGCGGCCCTCGGCTTCGGCGCCATCGCGGCCTTCACCTCGTTCCTCTTCGAGGCGCGCGGCTGGGCGAACGCCTCGCTGGCGATGACGGCCTTCGGAGCCGCCTACGTGCTCGCGCGCCTGCTCTTCGGTGGGCTGCCCGACCGCTTCGGGGGAGCGCGGGTGGCCGCCGCCTCGGCCGCCGTCGCAGCGCTGGGCCAGCTGGGGCTGTGGTTGGCGCCGTCGAGCGTCGCGGCGGTGGCGGCTGCGGCGCTGACGGGCCTGGGCTTCTCGCTCGCGTTCCCGGCGTTCGGCGTCGAAGCCATTCGCCGCGTCCCGCCGCAGAACCGGGGCGTCGCCCTCGGCGCCTACAGCGCGTTCTTCGACGCGACGATGGGCCTCGGGGTTCCCCTGCTGGGGCTGGCCGTCGGCAGCCTCGGGCCGACCGCCGCCTTCGCCGCAGGCACGCTCAGCGCGCTGGCCTCGCTGCTCATCGCGCTCTCACTCGTCCTTCGCCCCGCGAAGCCCTGAGCCTTCACGAAGAATGGCCACCGCCGCGCGCAGCAGGGGGTCGTGGGTGCGGGTGGCCAGGTGCGCGAAGAGCACGCGCACCACCGTGTCGGCCTCGAGCAGCAGCTCGACCTCACCCCGCGCGGCGGCCTCCTTCGCGGTGTCGGCGTGCAACAACCCGACGCCAAGCCCACCGGCCACCAGCGTTCGCGTCACGTCTTCGCGGTCGACGCTGACGAGCTTGCGCGGGCGAACCTGGTGCTTCTTGAAGAGGTGCTCGGCCGTTCTGCCGCAGCACGCGCTGGCCGCCGGGTACACCCACGGGAGCTCGCTCAGCACCTTCCAGTCGAGGGGCCGGCGCACCACCGAGGGCGGCGCGACGAGAAAGGTGGTGAAGCGCGAGACCTCGAGCGTCGCCAGCGAGGGGTCGGGCTCGTCGGCCTCGTTGTAGAAACCGGCGTCGAGCGTTCCGGCCCGCAGCCCCTCGAGAATCTCGCGCGAGGTGCCGTGTTTGAGCGCCACCTCGACCTCGGGGTACCGCTCCGAGAGCGCCGTCAGCAGCCGCCCGATGGCCTCGTTGTTCGACGCTCCACCCGTGCCGAGCCGCAGCTTGCCCGTGAGGCGGCCCTTGATGCGCATGGCCTCGTCCATCAGCTCGCGATGCGCAGCGAGAATCTGCTCGGCGCGCGGCAGCAGCCGCTCTCCGTCACGGGTCAACGTCATGCCCCGGGGCGTGCGGTCGAACAGCGCCAGGCCCAGCTCCTCTTCGATGGCCTTGATGTGCGCGCTCACCGCCGGCTGGCTCAGGTGCAGCAGCTCGGAGCCGCGGGTGATGCTGCCCTCGCGCGCCACCACCACCAGCGTTCGCAGTTGGTAGATGTCCATTGGTTAGCGAATCGGGTCTGGGTCGACGGTGTTGATGCGGTTGACGCCCATACCGGCAGGGTACGCGTAGCTGACGAAGAAGTCGGTGCCCCAGACGGTGAGGCCGAAGGGCTCGGCGCTCGACGCGCGCCGCATGCCGTTGGTGCACCCGGCCGTGTCGGTGTCGTGCCAGGTGCGAATCGCGTACTCGAAGGCCGGGTCGCCGGTCGGCAGCCAGGCCAACGCGCCCCCGCAGTCGAGCGTGACGGGCGCGAACGAGCCCTGCGACGTGCGACGGCGCACGAAGACGAGAAAGGTGTTCGCGTAGGTGGGGTCGGTGAAGAAGAGGTAGCTCGAGAGGAACTGGCCTGGCGGCACCAGCAGCACGAAGTCTGGGTCGCCGACGTTCGCCGCGAAGTCACCGCCGCCGTGCATCAGCTGGGTCGCGAGGAAGGGGTGCAGCCCGTCTTGCGAGCGCACGACGAAGGGCCCCGGCGCCCAGAACTCGGCCGTCTGGCCGGGCTCGAGCGTGGTGGGCGCGGCGGGCTGCGGAGGCGTGAAGGTCAACATCGTGCCCGTGCGCGTCCCCACGAAGCGCCACAGCGCAGGCTCTTCGGCGCTCGAGCGTGAAGGCGGCCGCACGGCGACGTACTCGCTGCCCAGGTGCGAGACGGGCGGCAGCTGCTGGTGCGCGGAGTCGCAGGCGAAGGCGGTCGTCGGCACGTTCATGCAGGCGTGCCCGCCCCAGACGGCGACCGGCTTGTTCGAACGAATCGTCGAGCCGCCCAGCTCGGCGGGCTGGGAGAGCTGCAGCACCTCACCGCGGCGCAGCACTCGCGGAACCACCTGGCGCGCGCTGCTGCCAACCACGCCGGGGCCGGGCGCGATGGCCACGGGCGCCTCGACGTTCACCTCGGTCGCGTCTTCGGTGGCGAAGACCTGCAGGTACGGGTCGTAGCCGACCGACGGCCCGGGCGTGACGGCCACCGAGACGGTCGACCACGCGCTCGTCGGCAGCAGCAGGCTCGCGCTCGCGACCGTGCTGGCGGCGCCGCCGAACGGGTAGATGTCATAGGCCGCGACGGGGCGGCTCGAGGTGATGCGATACGCGGGGAAGGTGCTGGTGCCCCTCACCTGGAAGCCGAGCTGCTCGGCAGGCGGCACCGGGCAGGCGATGGCCTGCTGGCCCGCACTGCCAGCCGGTTCTCCGGCGAGGAACAACACCGCGACACGGTTCGGCGGCACCTGAGCCCTGCCCGCCACCGTCGTGATGCGCGCAAAGCCCGGCATACCGCTCCCGTCGATGAGACGAATGAAGTCGTACGGCGTGAGCAGACGCCCGTCTCGCTCCACCGTCACCTCGGCCGGCTGCGCGCCGCCGTTCGCCAGCACCACCGCGTAGCAGGAGCCCCTCGTCGCGGCCTCGGGCGGTACCGCCGCCGCCAGGAACTCGCAGCCCAGCGAGCTGCTCGCCGACACCGCGCAGGGCCCGCCATCGCCAGGGCCGGCATCCGCCACGCCGGCATCGAACCCGCCCGCGTCTGAAGGGCCCGCGTCTGACTGGCCGGCATCGAAGGGGCCCGCGGCGCCACCACCGCGCTCGATGACGTCGACGAGCTGCACCTCACGCTGCGCCCGCTGACCGCGCCACGTGGCCACGAGCGTGACGAGCGGCCCCGCGCAGTCAGGGTCTTCCGTCGGCGCGCAGGTCAGCTCGACGCCGGCCGCGCCCTCGGCGCTCAACGGCACCTGCACACCGCCGCGCAACGAGCCGTGGTCGCTGCCGAGGAAGACGTCACCCGCGCCGGGCTGGCCGTCGGCTCCGAGCACGCTCACCTGAAACCGCGCCGAGCCCGTGCGCAGCATCACCTGGGGGCCCACGAGCTTCAGCGTCTCTCCGCCCGGGCTGCACTGGCACGCGGCCGACGCGAAGCAGGCGAACACCATCGGCAGGGCGCTGCGCATGGGCCTCGCGACGATAGCCGAGCGGGCCTCACCGCGCTGAGCGGCGCAGGTGCCGGCGAAGGCGGAGCCCGAACGCGAGGCCCCCCACCGCTGCAGCAGCCAGCATCGGCCAGCCGACGATCTCGCTGCCGTGTCTGGGGTCGGTGATGGCCGCCACGAGGCCGAGCTTCACCAGCCCCACCGAGATGACCAGCAGCCCGGCGGTGCGAAGGCGGCTGCCCGCTGGTCGACCTGCGCGCACCTCGCTCAGCTCTTCGATGAACGTCACCAGGTTGAAGAGGGCGCCCGCGGCGAGGCCCGCCGGGAACACCCAGAACAGCGCTTCGAAGAGCGACTCCACACCTGCTTCGTACTCCAGTGCTGCACTGCGCAGTCGACTCCCCGCACCGACACGACTACGCCGCGCCCCGTGCGAGCGACGGCCAGCCGCGTGCTTCTCGTCAGTGGCGCGTTGACGCTGCTGGCCTGCGCGTGCGCCCTGCTCGCCCTCGCCCTGGGAGAACAGTCGCTCGACCTCGGCGAAGCGTTCACCACCGGCACCACCGCGCACACGATTCTCATGTCGCTGCGCTTGCCGCGCGTGGTGCTGGCGGCGCTCGTGGGCGCGGCGCTCGCCTCGTCGGGCTCGATGCTGCAGGCGCTCTTGCGCAACCCGCTCGCCGACCCGTTCGTGCTGGGCGTCTCGGGCGGCGCTGCCCTCGGCGCCACCATCGCCATCGCGCTCGGGCTCACCACCGCCGGCGTCGTGGGGCTCTCGGGAGCGTCGGTGTTCGCGCTCGTCGGCGCGGTGGTGGCGACGGGGCTGGTGCTGGTGGTCGGGCGCTCGAGCCGCGGCGATGGGTCGACCAGCACGCTGCTCGCCGGCGTCATCTTCAACGCCTTCGCGCTCGCGGCCATCATCTTCATCAAGGCCCTCGTCGCGCCCGACAAGCTGGGCGAGGTGCTCTTCTGGCTCGCCGGCTCGCTGGGGCACGAGTCATGGAGCGCGCTCGGCTTCACCGGCGTCATCGTCGTGGTCGCGGTGCTGGCCATGTGGAGCCTGTCGGGCCGCATCAACCTGCTGATGCTGGGTGACGACGACGCGCAGTCACTCGGCGTCGACGTGCGGCGCACCCGACTGCTGCTGTTGCTGCTCGCGTCGGCCGCGGTCTCTGCCGCCGTCTCGCTCTCGGGGCTCGTGGGCTTCGTCGGCCTGCTGGTGCCCCACCTCGCGAGGTTGGTGCTGGGGGCCGATCAACGCCTCTCGTTGCCGGCGAGCGCGCTTTGGGGCGCCAGCTTCCTCATGCTGGCCGACCTCGCCGCGCGCCTCATGTTCCGCGTGTTCCAGACCGAGCCTCCCGTCGGCGTCATCACGGCGCTGCTGGGCGGCCCGCTGTTTCTGCTGCTGATGCTGCGCCGGGCCCGCGAGTGACTCACTCCGCGGGCTTCTGGTTCTTCTTCTGCTCGGCGATCTCCTGCTTGATCTTCTCCATGTCGAGGCCGCGCACCTGCTCGATGACGCCCTCGAGCGCGGCTCCGGGCAGCGCGCCGGCGTTGCGGCCCAGCATCACCCCGTCACGAAACACGGCGAGCGTGGGAATCGCCTGAATCTCGAACGCGGCCGCGAGGCCCTGCTGCGCCTCGGTGTCGACCTTCGCGAAGGTGACGTCGGTGTGCTTCTTCGCGGCGGCCTCGAACACCGGCGCGAACGCGCGGCACGGGCCACACCACTCGGCCCAGAAGTCGATGAGCAGAATGCCGCCCTTCTGCAGGGTGGCTTCGAAGTTCTCTTCGGTGAGCTCCAGTGTTCCCGTCGCCATGGTGCTTCAGGTCCTTTCGCCCCCGCGGTTCGGGGGTCTTTTCACGCTCGCCACATAGGAGTGACCCAGGCAGCGGGAGGATTCAGCGGGTGTCGACCATGACTCGCAGCGCAAGGCCAGTCCAGCCCGCTACTGATGAGGGGTGCATTCGTGGATCGAACGGCTCACCCTCGCGGCCCTTCCGCAAGGGCTGTCGTCTGCCGAGTTGATCCGCGCGCGCTTCTTCGTCGGAGCGCACTTCCTCGCGATGCCGCTGATGGTGTTGTCGACGCTCGCGTACGCGGCGAGCGGCCTGTGGGGCCAGGTGGTGACCACGAGCGCAATGTTCGTCATCAGCCTCGTGGCGCTCGTCTGGCATCGGCGGAGCAGGAAGCTGCAGGGCCCGACGCGGCTGTCGCTGCACGGCATCACCGCGATGTTCGCCGGCGCCGCGCTCGCCCAGACGCCGGTCGACATCACCAACGTCTGCTTCCTTGCGGTGGTGCCGCTGCTCGCGGCCTTCACGCTCGGGCGCAACGAGGCCCTGCGTTGGGCGCTGGGAGAGCTCGTCATCGGGCTGGTGGTCTTGTGGGCGGCGGCCCAGGGCTACAGCCTGCCGCTTCGCGACGACACGCCCTGGCTCTCGACGGCGCTGAACTTCGCGCTGATGGTGCTCGTCATCTGGGCGTTCGCGCGGGCGTACGACGACGTCAACGTTCGCGCCTTCGGCGAGCTGCAAGAGGCCCAGCAGGCCAAGACGACCTTCCTCGCCACCATCAGCCACGAGATTCGAACGCCGATGAACGGCGTGCTGGGGGTGACCGAGGCGATGCTCGCCGAGCCGGTGACGCCTGCGCAGCGCGAGAACCTGCAGCTCATTCAACGCTCGGGGAAGCTGCTGGTCGCGTTGATCAACGACCTGCTCGACGTGACGAAGGCCGAGGCCGGCAAGCTCACCATCGACCGCCACGACTTCGACCTGCAACGCGTGCTCGACGACGTGCGGGCGCTGTTCGAACCAATGGCCCAGCAGAAGGGGCTCAGTCTGAGCTTGCAGCTCGAGACTGGCGTTCCACTCGCGCTGCGCGGCGACGGCATGCGGGTGACGCAGGTGTTGAACAACCTCGTCAGCAACGCGGTGAAGTTCACGCCGCGAGGGGAAGTGACGGTCGAGGTGCACGCCACGGGGCCGCTGCGGCTTCGCTTCGAGGTGCGAGACACCGGCATCGGCATGGCGCCCGACCTGGTGCCGAAGCTGTTCACGGCCTTCCAGCAGGGAGACGGCTCGACGACGCGGCGCTTCGGCGGCAGCGGCCTGGGCCTCGCGCTCGCACAGCAGCTGGTGACGATGATGGGCGGCCACATCGAGGTGGAGTCGACGCCGGGCCGCGGCAGCCGCTTCGGCTTCACGCTGCAGTTCGAGCCCAGCTCGCGCACCCTCGTCGAGCTGACGCCACCACACGGGCTGTCCCTCGCGAGCGTCAAGGCGGGGGTGGTGCTCGTCGTCGACGACAACCCCATCAACCTCGCGGTCGCGGCGCAGCTGGTCGAGAAGTCGGGGTTCCTGGCGCGCAAGGCCGCCTCAGGCTCCGAGGCGCTCTCGCTGCTCTCGGCGTCGAACGACGTCACCCTGGTGCTGATGGACTGTCACATGCCCGAGATGGACGGCTTCGAGGCGACGGAGCGCATTCGCGCGTTGGCAACGGTGAAGGCGAGCCTGCCCATCATCGCGCTCACCGCCTCGACGCTGCCCGAAGACCTCGAGGCCTGCCGCCGCTCGGGCATGAACGACGTGCTCATCAAGCCCGTGGCGCTCTCGACGTTGTCGACGGTGCTGCACCGCTTCTCGACCGCGTGACGCTCAGGGCGTCTTCTTCTTCGGCACCGGCTTCTTCGTGACCGGCGCCTTCGGTGAAAGCGACTTCGTGGGTGGCAGGTCGGTCTTCGGCCCGAGCGACTTCGGCGTCGGCGACTTCGTTGGCTTCCCCTTCGGGCCCACGGCCACGAGCCCGGGCGGCGGCATCGGCTTCTTCGTCTTGCAGTCCCACGACTGGTCGAGCACGTCGCCGACGGCCATCGTGAACGTGATGAGCGGCGAAGGCGCCGGCGGCATCTTTCCGCTGCCGGGGCAGAAGAACTGAATCGTGTGCTGGCCGGCGGGCAGGTCGATGGGCGTCTTCGGCACGTCGCGCCTGACGCCGTCGAGCTCGATGCCGCGCGCGCCGACGGTTCGCACGGTGAGCGCGCCGCCCGCAGCTGGAGCGTCGAGGTCGATGTCGAGCGAGCCAGCGTCGAGCGGTTGGGTGGGCGCGCCGGCGTCAGGCTCGACGGGTGCTCCGGCATCGACCACGAGCGGCGGCACCGGCGGGGTGGGCGCCGCGGTGTTCGTCGGCACCACGGGAGCTGGGGCCTCGGGCTCGCCGCCACCGAGCAGCACCGCACCGATGACACCCGCGACCACGACGGCGGCAAGGCCACCGCCGATGGCGAGCCGCTTCAGTGAGCCGCTGCGCCACTGCGTGAGCAGCTTCATCGCCTCTGCGGCAGAAGCCGGCCGGTGCGCCGGGCTCTGCTGCGTCAGCTTGCCGATGAAGCGCACGAGGTAGGCCGGCACCGAGGCGGGCAGCGGCTGCTCTCCGGGAACGCCGCCTGCGAGCGCCTCGTGCAGCACCACGCCGAGCGCGTAGAGGTCGCTGCGGTCGTCGGCTTTTCCCCAGCGCTGCTCGGGCGCCATGTAGCGAAGACTGCCGAGCAACGCTGCCGACTCGGTCAACGTCGTCGCGCCCGACACCTGCGCGATGCCGAAGTCACACAGCCGCGGGCCTTCGGGCCCGAGCAGAATGTTGGAGGGCTTGATGTCGCGATGAACGACACCCGCTTCGTGCACCGCGCCGAGCGCTTCGAGCAGCGCGACCGCGAGCGCGTCGACCTCGGCCGCCGACATCACGCCCTTCTCGAGGCGGTGGCGCAGGTCGAGGCCCTTCACCAGCTCCATCGAGTACCAGCAGAAGCCCTTGTCTTCGCCCTCTTCGAAGAGCTGCACCACGCGCGGGTGCTTCACCTGGGTGAGCGCGCGGGCCTCACGCCGAAACCGCTCACGCAGCGCGGGCTCGGCCGCCAGCATCGGCGAGAGCACCTTCATGGCGACGGGCGCGCCGACGGGAGACTCGGCTTCGTACACCGTGCCCATGCCGCCGCTGCCGAGGCGCTGGAGCAACGCGTGGCCGCTGACCGTCTCGCCCTTCAAGTCGACCTCTGGCCACAGCCGCGCCTGCCCCGGAGCCGTGTCGACGCGCGTGAGGTCGACCTGCACCGAACACTGCGTGCACGTCACGAGCCCGACGGTCTGCTCGCGCGGCAACGGCGTTCTGCAGGAGGGACAGAGGAAGTTCATTCAGCCAGCCAGTCGATTCCGTACTCTGACAGCTTTCGGTCGAGCGTCGGCCGCGAGATGCCCAGCGCTTCGGAGGCCTGCGCCTTGACGCCACGGCAGCGCTTCATCGCGAGCACGATTTGCTCCCGCTCGAGAATGGCCACGAGCTCACCCAGCGTGCGGCCCACCGTCGAAGCAGTGGCCTGGCGGGGAGCGACGATTTCGGGTGGAAGGTCGGCGAGGCCGAGCGCGCCGTCAGAGGCCTTCAGCACCAGCGCCCGCTCGAGCGCGTTGGAGAGCTGCCGTGCATTGCCCGGCCAGGGGTACGAGGTGAGCGCCGCGCGGGCTTCGTCACTGAGCGGCGGGGCCAGCCGGCCGAGCGAGGCCGCGTGTCTCTCGAGGAAACGCTGCGCGAGCGGCAGCACGTCTTCAGGCCGCGCACGCAACGGCTCGAGCGCGAGGCGAACGACGTTCAAGCGATAGAAGAGGTCTTCGCGGAAGGTGCCGTCGGCGACGGCCTTCTCGAGCCCACGGTTCGTCGCGGCCACCACGCGCACGTCGACGCTCACCGGCGTGCGGCCACCGAGGCGGAAGACGAGCTTCTCCTCGAGCACGCGGAGCAGCTTCACCTGCAACCCGAGCGGCAGCTCGCCCACCTCGTCGAGGAAGAGCGTGCCTCCGTCGGCGCGCTCGAAGACACCGGCGTGGCTCTGCGTCGCGCCGGTGAAGGCGCCCTTCTCGTGGCCGAACAGTTCGCTCTCGGCGAGCTCGGAGGGAATGGCGCCACAGTTCACGGCGACGAAGGGCCCGCGGCTGCGTCTGCTCGCGTCGTGAACGAGGCGCGCGACCGCTTCTTTCCCGCTCCCCGACTCGCCGGTGAGCAACACCGTCGCGGTGGAGACGGCCGCGCGCTCGGCCTGCGTGACGACGAGCTTCATGGCCGGGCTCTCGGCGACGATGGCGCGGCGAGGTGCTTCTTCGACCCGCTCGACCTGCAACCTCAGCGACGCGGCCGCAGCGCTCACCAACACCTGCGCGAGCGCGAGCTCTTTCGAGTCGAAGGCCGTGCTGCGAACGCCGGCGACGACGCCGAGGGGAAACGTCGGCCCCGGAATCGGAGCGCACAGCACGAAGGCCCGCTGCCGCACCACCGTCGTCGTCTGCGCGTCGTGGCGGGCGCGCAGCTGATGCTCTTCGACCGAGACGGCGCGCTGCTGCGCCAGACACAGGTCGACCAGGGCGGTGTTGAGCGAGATGGACGCGCCGAGGGGAAACGCCGCGCGCGGCCGCACGTCGCCTTCCGGAGCGCGGCTGCAGACCACCACCTCGTCGCACCCCAGGCCGGTGGCGAAGGCCTTCGTGAGCGAAGCAGCGGCATCAGCGCCCGTGGTGGCGAGCGCGGCTTCGAGCACGAGCCGGCCAGCCTGCTCGAGGGTGTCTTCGGTGGTCGAGGCCGCGGCCGTGAGGAGTCCCAGTGGGGCCTTCGCGAGCACCAGCGTCGACTCGCCATCGAGCGCTCGCAGCGCCCGCGCGTCGGGGGAAACCAGCACGAGCGTCTCGCCGATGCCGACGGTGTCGTTCGCGTTGAGGCGCACACGAGCGTCGATGCGCGCGCCGTTC
>JAEUJR010000296.1 GCA_016793585.1 Archangium sp. | reverse complement strand
GACAAGTTCACCGCCGCCAGCGTCACCGTGCACTTGAGGCCGACCTTCACCTCGCGCCCGTTGCTGTACGTGATGCGGTAGGTCGACTGGTCGAACTCGAAGTCCGGGTAGACGGTCTCGCCTTTGACGAGGCCTTCCACGTACAGATCGTCGAGCTCGACGAAGAAGCCATGCTCGGCGAGCGACGACACGGTCGCCGCGAACGACTCCCCGACTTTGTCCTTCATCAGCAGGCAGCTGTAGAGCGCGTTGACTTCACGCTCCACGAGCATCGCCGCCCGCTCGCGCTCGCTCGAGTGTTGAGCCATCGACTCGAGCTCTTCGAGCTCGGCGTCAGACAGCTCTCGCTTCGTCTTCCACCAGTGCTTCAACAGCCGATGCACGAGCAGATCGGGGTAGCGGCGAATCGGCGAGGTGAAGTGCAGGTAGTCTTCGGCGCCCAGGCCGTAGTGGCCGCTCGTCTCGGACGAGTAGACGGCCTGCATCATCGAGCGCAGCGCCAGCTGGTGCAGGGCCTTCTGCTCCGGGTGCCCCTCGAGCTCTTTGAGGATCTGGTTGAGCTGCTTCGAGCCGATCTTCCCAGACGGGATCTTGATGCCGTACGCGCCCAGCAACGTGAGGAAGGCCGAGAGGCGATCTTCGTCTGGCTCTCCGTGGAAGCGGTTCACCGTCACGCGGCCTGCTTCACGGAACTCGCGGGCGACGGCTTCGTTGGCGGCCAGCATGCACTCTTCGACCAGGCGGTGGCTCTCCCAGCGCTCGCGACGTACGAGCTTCACCGGCAGGCCCTTGTCGTCGAGCTCGGGTCTCGTCTCGGGCAGATCGAAGTCCACCGCGCCCCGCGCGACGCGCATCTTGTTGAGCGCCTTCATCAGCCGATGCGCTTCCTGCAGCATGGGCTTGAGGAACTCTCGGTGCGGCACCGACTCGCCGTTCAGCACCTGGTGCACCTCGGTGTACGTGCACCGGGCCTTCGAGTTCATCACCGCGGCGTAGAGTTCGGTCTTCTTCGTCACGCCCGAGTGATCGATCTCCATGTCGGCGACCATGCAGAGCCGGTCTTCGTTGGGCTTGAGCGAGCAGAGCCCGTTCGACAAGCGCTCGGGCAACATCGGGAGCACGCGGCCGGGCAGATAGACGCTCGTCGCGCGGTTGAGGCCCTCGGCGTTCAGCGCGCTGCCTGGCGTCACGTAGTGCGAGACATCTGCGATGGCGACCACCAGCCGCCAGCCGTGATCGAGCGGGTCGACGAAGATCGCGTCGTCGAAGTCGCGGGCGTCTTCCCCGTCGATGGTGACGAGCTGCATGTCGCGCAGATCGCGCCGGCCTTCGAGATCGGCCTCGGTCAGCTCGATGGGAAACTCGTCGGCTTCAGCCATCACGTCGTCGGGGAACTCGTCCTGGAAGCCGCGCGAGAAGGCGACCGACAGCACCTCGACCGAGTGATCCGCCTCGGAGCCGAGCGAGCCAGAGACTTCGCCGGTGAGGCGATGTTCGTGGCCGCGGAGCACCTTCTCGGCAAGCCCCAGCGTCACCTTCACGAGATCGCCAGGCCGCGCCAGCTGCGTCTTCGGCACGTCGATGAGCCCAAGCTCGGCTTCACGAGGCTCGACCCAGGCCAGACCCTTCTGCTCCCAATAGGTGCCGACCACGTGCTGGCGGGTGCGGCGCTTCACCTCGACGATGCGGCCGAGCGTGCGGCCACCGCGCTGTGGAACGACCTCGACGATCACCCGATCATGATCGAGTGCTTTGCGGGCCTGATCGGGCGGAATGAAGACGTCTTCCGACTTGCCCGTCAGCGCGCGCACGAAGGCGAACCCGTCGGGGTGGTGGTTGATGATGCCTTCGATCAGGTTCGGGCCTGACGCCTTGCCTGCCGGCTTCGACGGCGCGAACTCGCGGGGCGCCCGCTCCTCGAACTTCTTCTTCCCCTTCGGCGCGAACGCCACGGGCTGCTCGTCGCGAACCCGCGGCTTGCGAGCGCCAGCAGGGTCTTTGCGGAAGCCGGGCATCACGCCAGCCTTTGCGCGCACGCTCGCGGGCTGCTTCGCGTCCCACGCGGGGCCCGACTTGCGGGTGTGCGCCTTGCCTGCGACGCCGAACCGTTTCCCGTCGCGCTCGAGGCGGCCGTCTTTCACGAGGTCGCGCAAGATGCGCTTGAGCAACGTCTGCTCGCCGGGGTTCAAGCCCCCTGCGCGCAACAGCTCCTTGATACCAACCAACCGGCCGGCGCTCTGCACCAGGGCCAGAACCTGCTCTTCATCAATCGCCAAACAGACTCTCCGACAAGCGGCGGGCGCAGGAGGAGACTCCCGGCCAAAACGCCGCGTGATTTCGACCCGCGTGTGAAAGACGAAGGGCCAACAGACCGCGCCGCTGTCGAGCGACGCATCCGCTGGCCCTCAGTGTTGCTGCGCCGCGCCCGTGCGAGTCAGTGCCGGGAGCGGTGAAAGACGAATAACCAACGAGTGGCGGCCGCGCTCGAACAACTCCGCGACAGCCAGCCGGTGATGCCGACGCCGGGCTCGAGCGAGCCTGACGCCGTGTGTGAATCAGAAGTACCAGGCGGCTCCAGCCGCGGGCGTGAACGTGGTGAGCGTCATGCTGCCCGACGAGAAAGGAAGACGCAGACCGAGGCCGACGCGGCCCGAGACCGAGAAGCTGGGGCTGAAGAAGTACTCGGCGCCGCCGCCCACCTGGGCGCTCAGCTGCAGCGAGTTCCCAACGCTGGCCTCGATTCCGCTGCTGATGCCGACCTGCACGTTGATGAGGGGGCGGAGCGCGTCAGTGGAGCTGCGGAAGTGGTAGTCCATGCCGACCGTCGCGCCGAAGCCGAACGCCACGCCGCCGCCCGAGATGCCGAGGCCGATGCCGAGGTCGAACAGGAGCGTGAAGGCGTCGCTGCCCCAGTACGAGAAGCCGATCGAGCCGGTTTCGACCGGAGCCGCGGCCGTGCCACGACCCGCGAGGCCGATGCTCTGACCGCCGAACGTCGCGCGAACGCCGAAGGCGCCCTTCTGCGCCGAGAGAATGCCGTCAGCCGAGACAGGCTTCGCAGCAGGCTTCACCTCGCCCTGCTTGTCGCCCGTGTTGGCCGGCGGGTTGTTCGCGTACGGGTTGTCGTTGGGCTGGTTGGCCGGCTTGGTGGTGCCTGAGCCAGGCGTCACGGGAGTGATCTCCGTGCCGATCTCCTGCGCCAACGCCATCGAGCTCATCGTCACCAGCACTGCCACGCACAATCG
>JAEUJR010000291.1 GCA_016793585.1 Archangium sp. | reverse complement strand
TCTTCCTCTCGCACATGTCAGGCGGGGTGATGTCCCGCGACATGCGGGCAGTGTCTCAAGGCGTTCGTATCTACCCGGCCCACTTGGTTCTGCTCGGCCGAATCGACAGCGCGAAGAGCCACTGCAAGCAAGCAGGTGTCCTCGTAAGCTTGGCGCGAAGATTTGATTCCTACGTTCGGAAGAAGGAGCTGGTGCGAGGAATGACCCATACAAACTCACGAGATTCCAAAACGGTATTCATTATTTACGGTCGCAACACTCAGGCCTCAACAGAGGTTGAGAAGTTCCTGCTGGCTGTGGGCCTCCGCCCCCTGACGTTTCAAGAAGCGAGGAGAAAAGCGGGCACCCAGCCATCAGTGTTCGAGATCGTGAAGTTTGGGGTCTCAACTGCGCAGGCAGTCATCGCGCTCTTCACGCCCGACGAGTGGTCTGCACTCGATCCGACGTTCATCTATCCCCATGACCGCGACTCCGAGAGGGCGCGGTGGCAAGCGCGCCCCAACGTTCCTTTTGAGGCAGGGCTTGCAATGGGGCTCAACCAAGGTGGGACGATCCTGGTAACGCTCGGCGCGGTGGAACTGCCATCCGACATCAGCGGACTCCACCAGTTCCGGCTCAGCAACGAGCCTTCCCACCGCCATGAGTTCCGGAGGCTGCTTAAGCAACTTGGGTGCCCAGTCGATGAGGATGGAACTCACTTCCTGGACGCGGCCAAGGCAGGTGACTTCTCGGCACCTAAGGCTCGAGCAACGCGCGATCCGTTCGGTTGAACATGTTGGCAGACTCGCACGCCAAACGCGGTTTGCCTTTCACTCCGAACGAGCGAGCAGCCGAAGGTTTGGCGTTGAAGGCGGCACGAGTGGCGAAACTGGTAGACGCAGCGGACTTAAAATCCGCAGACCCTTCAGTGGGTCATATGGGTTCGAGTCCCATCTCGTGCAAAGCGGCAGAACGGCCCGGGTGACGGTCGACCTGACGGCGTTCGCCGACCCGGCGCGCACACGACCCAATGTTCCGCGTGGATGCGGCCCGTTACGCATTCCTTCGTGGGAAAGAGCGTCGCCACCTTCATCTCGAGACCGTCACCCGTTCCCGGGCACGCGAAGGGCGTGCACCTCGAGCAGGGGCCACGAGCGGTTCTGCCGATCACCTTTCACGAAGACACGGCCGTCGCGCGCTTCGACAGCATGGACTCGTTCGCCAGGCTGTGGGCCCACTCGATCACCGATGGTTGTCTGCGCCTCGAGGTTCCACTCCCCCGCAACCTCGAGTCGCCTGTTGGCTGCACGCTGCTGATCGGAGACGACCGGTTCCCCGCACAACGCCTCAAGGTGATGGACGAGACCCGCGCGATGGTCGAGCTCATGCCGTCGCCCGCCCTGCTCACCTGCATCGCCCGTCACGCGAGAGAGCAGCACGAAGGCCGGCCCGTACCCCGCCCGCCCGGTGTCATTCGCCTCGCCGACCGGTTCGAGACCGCGCTCGACGTGCAGTTCATCGACGTGCCTCACCTCGCCGAGCGCTTCGCCTCTGACATCTCGCGGGGAGGCCTCTTCGTCGCGTGCACGCCCCAGCCGCCGCTCAGCCAGACGCTCACGCTGCACATGAAGCTGCCCGATGGTCAGCGGCTCGACGTGCCCGTCCAGGTGATTCATCGCGTGACGCAGGGGCCGACTCCGGGCGTGGGCGTGCAGTTCGTCGGGCCCCACGACGAGGTCTTCAAGCCAATCGAAGCGTTGCTCTCGAAGTACGAGACGCGTCGGCCCAAGGTGTTGGTGATCGACGACGAGGCGATCTGGCGCTCCACCATCGCGCGGGTGCTCGAGCCCATGGGCGTCGAGGTCGTGCTCGCGAAAGATGGCCGCGAAGGCCTGAACCGGCTCACCGATCTGCTCTTCGAGCTCGATCTCGTCGTGCTCGATCTGCACATGCCGTACATGGACGGGCGAGGGCTGCTCGAGCGCGTTCGCCGCCACGGCAACGAGACTGGGCTGCGGCTGTTCCTGTTCTCGGCGGCGAACCCCGAAGAGCTGCGCGCGCTCGGTGAAGAGTCACTCGCCAACGCGATCTTCTCGAAGCTCGACCCGCTCGAGAACCTCGTGAAGCGGCTGGCCTTCGAGCTGGGCAAACCGACGCCCGATCTTCGCTGAAGCTCATTCCCTCCCAGCAGGGCCGATGAGCAGAAACCCGCCTTCGAGCGTGCGCGTCGGCCTCGTCGCCTGCCAGGCCTTCACCTGATCGAGGAACACGGCGGGCTCGTACGGCAGCAGATCCATCTCGGGGTGCACGAGGGCGATCGCTCCAGGCCGATTCATGCAGTCGAAGTCTGACAGCGGCAGCATGCGTCGCGAGTAGCCGAGGTGCGGGAACAACGACGTCTGCGTGCAGACGATGGGCGCAGACTTCGCCGCCTCCCACGCCGCCGCGAGCTGCGCGTGCTTCGCCCACTCGACCGGAGCCGCGCGTGGGTACGACGAGCCCAGCACCGCGAAGAGCCCCAGCGACAGCAGCACCACGCCTTCACGCCACTTCGCCGTCGGCAGCGCGCGCCACACCGCCCACGCGTCGAGCACGCCGAATACCGCGAACGCGAGCAGCGGCAACGCGTAGTACCCGCCGAGTTCTCGCATCATCGGGTAGTTCGCCGCACCGAGCAGCAGCACCGTCGGCACCATTCCGCCTACCGCGCGGGGTGACCGAAACGGCACCAGCAGCAGCGGCAGAAAGAAGGACCACCAGCGCGAGGTGACGACCTTCACCGTCAGCAGCCACGGGTGCGAGAGCATGCCGAGCACGACGGTCTTCGGCGTGTCTCCGAAGTCGCTCCAGAAGCCCCAGTACGGCGGCGCTGCGTGACCGGTGAGCCTCGCCTGAAGCAGGCCGACGTACAGCGCGAGCCACGCCAGCGAGACGACCGTGATCAGCAGCGCCTGTCTCCACCGCCAGCGCTCGACCGCCGTCGCCACCAGTACGAAGCCCAGCACGAACAACACCGAGTCTTCCTTCGTGCACAGCAGCGCCACCAGCGACAAGCCGACGATCTCGTCGTTGCGCTCGATCCACCCCACGAGGAACCAGAGCGTCAGCAGCGGCAGCAGCAGCTCGGGTCTGAACCCAGCGTGCAGCGACCGGCCCATCCACGCGTTGCTGACCCAGAGGAGCGTGACCAGCAGCTCCAGTGCTCCGTGCGGGCCACCACAGGCCAGACGAACGAGCCGTCGCGCGGGGAAGACGCCCATCCACACGATCAGCGGCGCGCTCACCACGAGCCACAGCGGTGAATCGATCACCTCGTGCAGCGGCACCCACAGCAGCAAGATGAAGCTCGAGTGCACCCCGAAGTGGTTCACGTCGTAGATCGGCGAGTAGCCGAGGCGGCCGTGATGGGTGCTCTCGAGCATCCAGTCGAAGATGCTGAAGTCGACGCCGTTGACGCGGAAGCCGAAGAACCACGTCAACCCGATCACCTGCAGCCAGACGAAGCTCGCGACCAGCAGCGCCTTCCACGCACGGGGGTCGAGGCCGAGCGCAAAGTCGGCCGGGCGCCTCCACCACCCGACCAGGAGCAGCACCGAGATCACGATCTGGGGGTAGTGAAACGAGACGGCGTCTCCGACGAACGAGCCCAGCGCCGCCGCGACCAGCATCGCCGCCGCCGCGACCTGCGCCAGCCTGGAGGGAGACAGCCACCGTTCCACCAGCAGGCTCGTCACCGAAAACCGGAGTCAGGGCAAGCGCTTCCAGACCTCCGATGCGCCGGTAGAGGAGCCGCGTTAGACCGCCAGAGCCATGAAAGACGTCACCATCTACACCACCGACTATTGCCCGTACTGTCGCCAGGCCGAGCGTTTCCTCACCGAGCAGCAGGTGCCCTTCAAGAGCATCGATGTGACGGGCGACGACGAGATGCGCCTCAAGCTGGTCGACATGAGCGGCGGTCGAAAGACGGTGCCGCAGATCTTCATCGGCGGGGCTCCGATTGGCGGCGACTCGGACATGATGGCGCTCCACCAAAAGGGAGAGCTGTTGCCCCTGCTGAACGGATGAACGAAGCCCGCCCACACGGCCGTACCAGGCATCTTGAGCCGCACAACCCATTGTTCTTCTGCGGCTTTTCTCGTCTCACAGATGTCACACA
>JAEUJR010000277.1 GCA_016793585.1 Archangium sp. | reverse complement strand
CATCATCGCGATCGCGAAGAAGGAGCTGACGGTCTACCTGACCACCCCCTGGGCGTGGATCGTCTTCACCTTCGTGAGCTTCGTCTCGTCGTTCTTCTTCGTCGGCCTGCTCATTCAGTTCAAAGACGCGCACGAGCAGATTCGCACCATGGACGGCGGGTGGGATCAGGTCGGCGCCGACGCCCAGTATCTGCGCAACCTCACCGATGGCGTGGTGATGCCGCTCTTCTCGACGATGCTGGTGGTGCTGCTCTTCGTGGTGCCGTTCCTCTCGGCGCGCATCTTCGCCGAGGAGCGCCGCCAGAAAACGCTCGAGCTGCTGATGACCGCGCCGCTGACCAGCTTCGAGATCGTGCTCGGCAAGTACCTGGGCGGCCTGTGCATCGTCGTCGCGACGATCAGCACGACGCTCGTGTACCCGCTGTTGCTCACCGCGTTCGGCTCGTCGTTCTCGGCGACCACGGCAGAGAAGACGATGACGCTGGAGTGGCCGGTGGTGTTGCTCGGCTTCCTCGCCCTCACACTGTGGGGCGCGGCGATTCACTCCATCGGCACCTTCATCTCGTCGCTCACCGAGTCGGTGATCATCGCGGGCCTCGTGACGCTGTGTGTGTCGCTCGTGTGGCTCGTCATCAAGCTCGCGGCGCCGAATGCCGTCGGCCTGGTGCGTGACGTGCTCGACTACGTGTCGTTCGAGTACCAGCTGCGCAACCTGCTGCGAGGCGTGCTCGATCTGCAGCCGCTCGTCTTCTTCGCCAGCCTCATTCTCGTCTTCCTGCTCGCCACGCATCGCGCGGTCGAGTCTCGGCGGTGGGTCTGATCATGAGCGCTCCGAAGACGTCACGCCTCGCGCGCATCGCTTCAGGCCTCGGGCTGCTGTTGCTCCCCACGGCGTTCATCACGCTGCTCACCACCGGCGCCAACTGGTACTTCTGGACGAAGATCAGCATCGGAGCCGTGCTGCTCGTCGTCGCCGCGATCACCAACCGCGACAAGCTGGCGACCTGGGCCCGCTCGGTCTTCTTCTTCTCGTCATCGGCGCTGATCGGCGTGGTGTTCATCGCGCTCATGGTCGGCGCGAACTTCATCGTCGCGCGCCGCAACCAGACGTGGGACCTGACGAACAAGAAGCTGTTCTCGCTCTCGCAGCAGAGCCGCGACACGCTGAAGGACCTCAAGCAGCCGGTGAAGATCGTGATCTTCGCCGAGAAGGCGCTGCCCGAAGGCCTCGACGACATCTTGAAGCGGTTCACCGCCGAGACCGACAAGCTCACCTTCGAGGTGAAGGACCCGCGCAAGTCGCCGCAGCTGGTCGCGAAGTACAAGATTCGCGAGCAGCAGCAAAAGCTCGCGGCGGTGCTGGTGTTGAACGCCGACCAGCCGAACGAGAGCACCACCATGGTGAACCCGTGGAAGCTCGCCGATGCCGCGAGCGGTGAGCAGGAGTTCACCAACGCGATCATTCGCCTGCAGGCCGTCGGGCAGCAGACCGTGTACTTCCTCGAAGGGCATGGCGAATTGCCGCTCGAGGCTCCAGACGAGCAGCCTGGGCAGCAGGGCCCGCCGCGTTCGCTCCTCAAGGTGAAGACCGCGCTGATCGGGGAAGGCTACGTCTGCGAGGCGCTCAACCTCGCCAAGACGAACACCGTGCCCGCCGACGCCGCGATCATCGTCAGCGCCGGCGCGCGCTCCGCCTACACCGAAGGCGAGAAGCGGCTGATCGAGCAGTACCTCGCCGAAGGTGGCCGGTTCCTCTACCTCACCGACGCGAGCCTCGAGCCCGGCCTCGACGCCTTGCTCGCGAAGTACGGGCTGCAGGTCGACAACGGTGTCGTCGCCGATCCCCGTGTCGACCCTGATCAGCCCTACCTCGTCGTCACGCCCTTCTACGGCGATCACGAGACCGTCAGCGCGCTGCGGGCGAGCAAGCTGAACCTGCTCTTCTACGCGACGCGCGCCATCACCGTGCTGCGCGAGGGCACGCTCGAGGGCGTGACGGCGATGAACACGGTGCTCACCACGCCCGACGCGTGGCTCGAGACGACCCCTGAAGAGGAGCCGAAGCTCGACCCCGGAGAGAAGGCGGGCCAGCTCGGGGTGGTCGCGATCTCGAAGCGCCCGGTGACCGGCGAGAAGAAGCGCAACGACGAAGCGCGAGTCGTGGTGTTTGGCGACACGCAGGCGCTGCTCGATCTCTTCGGCATCGAGGGCGATCGGAACCTGGTGCTCAACACCATGGGCTGGCTCGGCAATCAGCCGAAGAAGCTCACCATTCGGCCGCCTGACCGCGACATCTCGGCGCTGCAGATCGACGGCGCCATGCTGGGCAACCTGCGCCTCGTGGTGATGGACGTGCTGCCCATGCTGCTGATCGGCGTCGGGCTCACGGTGTGGCTCACGCGTCGCTCTCGCTGAAAGAAGCCGCCCATGAATCAGATGCAGAAGACGCTGGTGATGCTGGGCGGCCTGCTGGTGATCGCCGGCGGCGTCGCGCTGTTCGCGTGGAAGGGCGTGTACGAGAAAGACGAGAAGGCCGCCCAGAAGAAGTCTGCCGACGAGCGCCTGTTCGCGACCGACACGCCCGAACGCAGAGACGCAGGCGCCGCCCAGGTCGAGTTCCGCCGCGTCGTCGTCACCACGAAGGGCGAGACGACGGTGCTCGAGCGGGCCCCCGGCGAGCCGTGGAAGATCACCGCCCCCGTGCACTCGAAGGTCGACCCGCTCGTGGTCGACGGCCTCTTGAGCCAGCTGCAGACCGCGCGCTTCAAGACCACGCTCGACGGAGAGGCCACCGACGCCGAGCTCAAGACGTACGGGCTCGATCAGCCGGGCTTCACCGTCGAGGCCGACGCCGAGGTCGACGGCGTGGAGCGCACCACGAAGCTCGAGGGCGGCATCGAGAACCCGTTCGACGGCACGTTCTACATGCGAAAGAACGGCTCCCGCACCGTGCACATGGCCGAAGGCGGCGTGCGCTGGTCGCTCGCGAAGACGACCTTCGATCTGCGCGACAAAGAGGTGTTCGCCATCGACGACGCGAAGCTCGAGAAGTTCGCGCTCAAGTCGAAGGTGAACGACTGGGAGATCGTGCGCGGCGACGACAAGCTCTGGCGGCTCACGCGACCCGAGACGACGCTCGCCGACACGGTCACCGTCAACTCGGTGCTGGGTGGCATTCGTGGGGAGCGCGCCACGGCCTTCCCCGGAGAGCCCACCGACGAACGACTGGCCTCGCTCGGCTTCGCGACGCCGCTCGCGAGCGCCACCCTCACCCTCTCGACCGGCCCCGTCACGTTCAAGCTCGCGGTGCCGAACGCCGACGCGGGCGACCTGCTCTACGGCCTGCGAGAAGACGCCAACGGCAAGGTGCTCGCGCAGGTGAGCCTCAGCGCGCGCACGGCCTTCGATCGCAACGCCCTCGAGCTGCGCGACAAGTCGCTCATTCCGTTCGCCAAGCAGACGGTGACGAAGATCGTGATCGGCGCGCCCGACGTGCCCGAAGTAGTCGTCGAGCGCGACGCTCCCGACGCGAGCCTCGAGTCGTGGCGGGTGACGGCCCCGAAGAGCGGCCAGGCGAAGGCCTACAAGGTGGCCACCCTGTTGTGGACGCTGTCGGCCATCAAGGCGGGCTCGCTCGTCGTCGAGAAGCCCGATCAGAAGGTGCTCGAGACCTACAGCCTCGACGCGAAGCACGCGCGCACGGTGAAGCTCTTCTCGGGCACCACCGAGCTCGCCACGCTGGTGCTCGGCAAGGAGCTGATCGGCAAGGCCGGCAGCTCCTACGCCGTGGGCGCCCGGAAGGCGATCGTCGAGATCGACAGCTCGCGCTTCAACGAGCTGCCGTGGGCGGTGGACGATCTGCTCGACGTGCCCACCACCGACGCCGGCAAGTGATCACTTCGTGGGGATCTTGGCCTGAATCGCCTTGAGCGACGCGGCGCCGAGCTCTTTCGACTGGTAGTTGTTGGCGGCAATCGACGCGACGATCTTCTCGATGCGCTCGTTGTTCGAGGGGTGGGTCGAGAGGAACGTGAGGAACTCCGGCACGTCGCCCTTCGCCTTCAGCTTCTCGAAGAACGTCGCGAGCCCACGGGGGTCGTAGCCCGCCGCGTTCGCGTACTTCGCGCCGTACTGATCCGCCTCGAGCTCCATGTCGCGGCCGTAGGCCATGATCGAGCCCTTGCCGACCAGCCCGGCGGCGAGCACGGCGATGTCACTCGGGTTCTTGCCCAGCGCCATCGCGCCCACCGTCTCGAGGCCCTTGGCCGCGACCAGCTGGCGGGCGGAGTGACGAGCCACGACGTGCCCAAGCTCATGCCCGAGCACGCCGACGATCTCGGCCTCGGTCTCGGCCGTCAGCAGCAGCCCCGTGTAGACGTAGATGCGGCCGCCCGGCGTGGCGAACGCGTTCACCGTCTTGGGGTCGTCGATCACGAAGTACTGCCACTTCACGTTCGGGCGATCGGCGCTCGCGAGCGGCAAGATCTTCTGCACCAGCCCGTTCACGTAGAAGCCGACCTCGGGGTTCTCGAGGAACTTCGTGTTCTCCTTCTTCAGCTCTTCGTGCACCTGAAAGCCGAGGTCGGTCTCCTGCTGATCCGAGATCAGCGTCGCGGCGACGATCTGCTCGGTCTGCGAACGCTGCATCATCGTGCAGGCGGTGAGTGAAAGAACGGCAGCGATGAGAATGTGGCGCATGGTGACGAACTCCTCCGGGTTGAGTGCGCGTCCTCTACTGGGCGGCCTTCAACCTCGCATCGCTTTTCAGTGGCAGAATATCGACGCAAGTTTGCGAAACGACTGAGGAACATCAGCCGCGTCGTGGAGCTTTCCGTTTCCCGCAAGGGCTGTGTCCAACCCTGCGAACCCGGACACACCGGGCACACACCAAACGGGAGAACACATGAAGCGACTGATGATGGCGGCAGTGGCGGTGGCGGGGCTGGCGGTGACGGGCTGCGGCGTCGACAAGGGCGAGCCGTTTCGCCAGGGCTTTCCGCGCAGCGAGACCGTGAAGTTGAACCTGCCCGAGAACAAGACCGCGCTGACTGCCGAAGGCACGCGTCGCGACGGCGTCGAGGGGCAGATCTCCGAGTTCTACAAGCTGACCCGCGGCGTGACGGTGACGGTCAACGCGGCCGGCGGCGCGGTGCTGAACCTCGTCGAGAAGATCGTCGAGTACCCGCCTACCAGCGTGAACGGCAACGTGGCCGTCTGGGGCCCGCACACCGACGCGCTCTCGCCGAACACCTTCAAGTTCACCGTCACCATGACGGCGCAGAACCAGTTCGACTACCTGCTCGAGGCGAAGGGCAAGACCGAAGGTGACTCCGCGTTCCGCACCATTCTCTCGGGCTCGCACGTCTCGACCGGAGACAAGCTGGGCACCGGCACCTTCCTGCTCGACTGGGACAAGACCCAGACGTTGCCCGAGCACGACTCGAACGTCGGCGTCGCCAGCTACACGTACTCGAAGCAGACCGCTGGCGCCGAGGTGTCGATCGACGCGCTCTTCCAGAAGGTGAAGGACGGCGAGACGGGCCAGCTCGTCGACGTGAACTACAAGTACCGTGAAGTGCCGGCGAACGGCGGCTCCTTCGAGTTCCGCATGAACAAGAACTGGATCACCGGCCCCGGCGTCGAGGTGCTCACCGTGAAGAGCCGCTGGCAGCAGGGTGGCGCGGGCCGCAGCGACGCGCGCGCGACGGGTGGCGACCTGCAGGGCCCCGCGACGGCCTCGGAGTGCTGGGACAACGGCTTCGCCTCGCGCTACCTGAACGCCTCCTGGGCGACCGCGCAGACGGGGAACTACGGTGCCGAGACGGCGTGCGCCTTCGCCACCGCCGAGTACGCTCCCTGATTCGTCCCCATGAACCGCCCGGCCTTCGAAGTCATCGATGGTGGCAAGAGCGCCGGGCGGGCGTGGCTGAAGCAGCTGTATTCGACGTACGGCGGCGCCGTCTTTCAGCGGTGCCGCTTTCTGTTGAAGGACCCGACGGCAGCCGAGGACGCCATGCAGGACGTGTTCGCCAGGGCGATGTTGAGTGAGACGACCTTTCGCGGTGAGGCCTCCCCGCTGACGTGGCTGATCACCATCGCCACCAACCACTGCCTGAACGTGCTCCGAGAGAAGCGCGCGGCGTGGCACGACCAGTACGAATCGATGGAGCGCGTGAAGGGCGAAGCGCACGGCGGCTCCAGCAGCCTCGAGGCGCGAGATCTCGTGCGCAAGTCGCTCGAGACCTTCGACCTCGAGACGCAGTCGGCCGTCATTCACTACTGGGTCGACGACATGACGCTCGAAGAGGTCGCCGCGGTGCTCGGCCGCTCGGTGCCGACGATTCGAAAACGACTCAACGCGTTCACCGAGGCCACCGGCCAGGCGCTGCGCGAAGGCGACGGAGGTGTGGCGTGAGTGCGATGGCCGTCATGAAGCACCCGGGCTCGATGACGCTCCGCCGGCTCCAGGCCGGTGAAGCAGTCGGTGACGAGGTCTCGCAGCACGTGCAGCAGTGCGAGGCGTGCCGCGCGACGATCGCGTCGTTCGCCGAAGAGCAGCAGCGCTTCGAGCAGGAGATCTCGTTCGACCGGTTCGCCGCTGGAGTCGAGCGCGCCGCGAGGCAGGCCTCGAAGCCGGCTCCGGTTCGCAGGCAGTGGCCTCAGCTGGCGATGGCGCTCGCAGCAGGGCTGACGTTGATCGTCGGAGTGCAGGCGGTGTTGTCGCGGGTCGAACCGGTGGGGGGAACTCGAGTCAAGGGTGGAGCGTCGGTGCAGGTCGTCGTCGCAGGCCAGGGCCCGCAGCGAGATGCGTCGGCGAAGAGTGACGTCGCCGAAGCGCTGGCCCCCGGTGAGCGCGTGCGTATCGGACTCACGCCCGACGCATGGAAGTACGCGCTGGTGGTGAGCATCGACGACGCTGGCGAGATCACCCCAATATACGTCGACAACGGCCGCAGCCTCGCCGTCGGAGCCTCGAAAGAAGTCGTGTGGCTCCCCGAGAGCCTCGAGTTCACCGGCCAGGGCATGGAGCACGTCGTGATTCTCCTCTCGGCCTCGCCGATCACGCTCGATCAACTCGCGGGGCCACTGCGTCTGGCCTTTCAAGACGCTCATGGCGACCTGACGAAGCTCGGCAGTCTGCCGTTGCCCGGAGAGCAGTTTCACCGAACCTTCCTCAAGCTGTGACCCCTTCCCTGCCAGCGTCGCTTCGCCGGTTCGCGATCGTCATCGCAGGACTGGTTGCGTGCGCCGCGCAGGCTGAGGGTCCGACGCGGCGCTTCGCGCTCTTCATCGGCAACAACGAGGGCGGCGAAGGCACGAGGCCGCTCCTGTACGCGACCGATGACGCGAAGCGCATGCACGAGGTGATGATTCGCCTCGGCGGCACGACTGCGAACGACGCGATGCTGCTGTTGAACGAGTCGTCCGATGACGTGTTGACCGCGCTGGCCGAGCTCGAGCGACGCGCCCGCGACGCGCGCACCCGCGGCGATCGCACCACCCT
>JAEUJR010000276.1 GCA_016793585.1 Archangium sp. | reverse complement strand
ATTCCAGCCAGCTTCTCTCGAGCCCGGTGCAGGCGGCTCTTCACGGTGCCTTCGGGCAACTCCGTGATCTCCATGATCTCGTCATAACTGAGGCCCTCGACGTCTCGCAGCACGACCAACGATCGCTGCTCCTCGTCGAGCTCTTCGATGGCCTGGTGGACCAGCTGGCGCTCGCGGTTCTTCACGACCAGGTCGTCGGGCTGTGATGACCCACCCATCGATTCGCTGATGGCCTTCTCGTTCACTTCGCCGAACTCTTCGCTGCGCCCGCGCCCGCGCCGCTTCAGGTACTTGAGGCGGTTGAGGCAGTGGTTGCGCGAGATGCGGAAGATCCACGTGGTGAGCTTCGCGTCGGCCCTGAACTTGTCCACGTTCTGGTGAATCGAAAGGAAGATCTCCTGCGTGAGGTCGAACGCTTCTTCGCGATCGTTCAGCATGCGCACGCAGAAGTCGTAGACCCTGTCCTGGTGCAGCCGAACCAGCGTCTCGAACGCCGACGGATCGTTGCGGCGCAGCTTCGAGAGCAACACCCGGTCTGACAGGCCGGCATCGACGAGGGCTGGCGCCTGTGCCTCTGCCAACATCGCCGCGGGTACTTCGAGCACGTCGCTCGGCACGTCGTCAGCCTCCCCGGCCATAGCCGGCAATCGTAGTCACCTGACACCACCACAGGCAGCAGGTTCCTTCGGGCAGAAGCGCGAGCGATTACGGGGACTTGGGCTCTTTCACCCGATACGCGCCCTGAGGCCCGACGGTGAAGGCAGCTGGGCGCTTCGTGGCTTCGAAGACGCGAAAGCCAGGCTCGAGTTCCTTCCAGAAGCCTGCGTGCGGGGCGTCGGCGTGAGCGCTCATCCACTCCGGCGTGAGGCGCGCGGGGAAGACATCGATGCGAATCGGGCGCGTCTTCGCGTCTTGAGCGATCAGGTAGACCTCTTCGATGGGGGCGTCTTCGATGGCGATGCAGCCAATGCTCGCGCAGTTGCCGTGCATGTAGATGAGACCGCCAGGCCGCTTGGCGTCGCTGCGCACGCGGTCGGAGGCGTTGGGGTACGAGACCTTCATCGAGAGGTGGAAGTTCGAGCCCGGGTTGAACTCGGAGATCTCGTAGAACCCTTCGGGCACCTGCAGATCACCCTCCATGCGCTTGGGGCCGAGCTCGCCTGAGGCCGCGCAGACCGGGTACGTCTTCACCAGCACCAGCGCAGTACCCTTCTTCCCCGCCCACAGCTCGACCACCTTCTCTTCCTTGAACGCGCGCAGGTAGACGGTGTCGACGGGAGACGGCAGCCCCGCGGCCGCGAGCAGCTGCTTCACGTCTTGCGCGCGCGCTTTGCGAATGCCGTCGATGCGAGGGTTCGCGAACGCCTGCGGAAGAATCGCCAGAGTCACCAGCACGAAGAGGGCGCGCATCAAGAGCACTGAAACACGGCGCCTCATCGAACGGTTCCTCAGAAGTTCTGGTCGTACCACTCGAAGCCCAGCATGCCTTTGCGGACGATGCGGGTGAGCCGATCGCCGCGTCGGGTGCTCCTGGTGGCGCGCTCTGTCGTCACCGAGCCGTCGCTCCAACGCACGTCGATGGGGTGGAGCCGGCCCCTCCCGCTACCATCGGAGGCATTCTCGAGCGCGACGCCGTGGACTTCGCTGACCTGCTCGGTGCCCTGTCCGTTGAGCACTTGGAGTGTGGAGACCCCGGTCAACGCACCGCTGATGGTGAAGCCGATGAGCACGACCGTGCCGGCGGTGCTCGAGGCATCGAGACGATCTTCGAGCATTCTTCCGATGACGAAGCCGAGGCAGAGGCCGATGACGCCTCCGATCAGCGGGAGCCCCAGGCCCGTCGGAAAGGTCGTCGCCGAGAACCACGTCGCAGCGCCGGTTGCGACGACGAGACTCACGGCCAGGCCCCGAAGCTCGGTCCCCGCCCAGCCCTTGCCGCGCGCTGAACCGCTCGAGCCCGGACGTGAGAGCTCGAGCGCTCCGTCGATCACGTCGACCAGCGTGTCAGTGGTGACGCCGTCGCGAACCGGCAGCGTCACGTCGACGCCAGGGCCTTCGAGCACGATGCTCGTCGCTCCGGCCTGGATGATTCGGCGGGCAGCGAGCCTGGCCTCGTCCCGAGAGAGCGCTTGCGCCACTTCAGCGTCGTCGGCCGAGGACTCGACGAACACCAGCGCGTCGAACTTCGCGTCACCGAGCTGCAGCTCGCGCAACAGCCCCTGCGCCTTCTCGTCACGATCGAGCTTCGTCTCGCGGGTGAGCGTGATGCGCGGCCGGCGGCTCGGGACCGCTCTGGTCACCGAGATGATCGCCGACCGGGCGTCGCTGTGATCGACCTCGACCTGAGCGCCCTTGATGCGCAAGCGCAGGGGCTTCGACCTCGCCTCGCCGAGTCGTTCGCCGAGCGCTTCGAGCGCCCTGGCATCAGGCTCGGAGATGCGCCAGTCGTTCGGCAGAGCGCTCACCGGAGTTCGTCTCTGTCACTCGGGAATGGCCTTGGCCGGGTTCTTCACGCCCATGAGCTGCGCGACGATGAACTCGTCGAGATCGCCGTCGAGCACCTTGTCGGGCTGACCCGACTCGACGCCCGTGCGCAGGTCCTTCACCATGCGGTACGGCTGCATGACGTAGCTGCGAATCTGCGAGCCGAAGGCGATGTCCATCTTCTGTGACTCGCGCGCCTGCGTCTCGGCCTCACGCTTCTTGAGCTCGAGGTCGAAGAGCCGCGCCCGCAAGATCTTGAACGCCATGTCCTTGTTGGCGCTCTGCGATCGTTCGGTCTGGCAGGTGATGATGATGCCCGTCGGCAGGTGACGCAGCTGGGCGGTCGACGACGTCTTGTTGACCTTCTGACCACCGGCACCACCACCACGAATGAACTTCAGCTCGTAGTCGGTCTCGGGAATCTCGATTTTGATGTCGTCTTCGATCTCGGGGTACACGTCGACCGACGCGAACGACGTGTGGCGGCGCGCGTTCGAGTCGTACGGGCTGATGCGCACGAGGCGGTGCACGCCCATCTCGGCCTTCAGGTACCCGAAGGCGTTCTCGCCCTCGATGCGCAGCGACGCGTTCTTGATGCCCGCTTCTTCGCCCGCGTTGTAGTCGTTGATCTCGACCTTCCACCCGCGGCGCTCGCAGTAGCGCGTGTACATGCGCAGGAGGATCGACGCCCAGTCCATCGACTCGGTGCCACCGGCGCCGGCGTTGATGTCCATGAAGCAGCTCAAGCGATCGTTCGGGCCCGAGAGCATCTTCTCGAGCTCGAGCGCGTTCACCAGCTCTTCGGCCTGCGGAATGAGGGCGATGCCTTCCTGGCGGCTGGCGTCGTCACCCATCTCGGCGGCGAGATCGAGCAGCGTCTTGGCGTCGTCGACGGCCCGCTGCGCCCGCTCGAACTTCGCGACGTTCTTCTCGAGCGCCGTTTTCTCCTTCAACATGCCCTGGGCTTTGACGTTGTCGTCCCAGAAGTTCGGCTGGCCGGAGTCTCGTTCGATCAGCGCGATGCGGCTCTTCTTGCGATCGACGTCAAAGCGACCCCCGGAGGCTCGTGAGCCTCGTCTGGATCGCGGCGATCTGTTCCTGCACGACGTCAGTTGCCATGGCGACACCGATAGAACGAGTGGGCGGCTGCGACAAGAGCGAGCGACGAGCCGTGAAACCATGGCTGACAAGCGCGCGCATGGTGATTAGGTCTCGCGCACCAACCCCCGAAGTTCCAAACCAAGGAGAGTCCTCATGAAGTTCGAGCTCGACCCGCTCCCGTATGCGAAGTCTGCGCTGGCCCCCCACCTCACCGAAGAGACGCTCTCGTTCCACTACGAGAAGCACCACCAGACGTACATGACGAACCTGAAGAACGCGCTCGCGGGCAAGCCCGAGGCCGACAAGAGCCTCGAGGAGATCATCAAGACCGCCACGGGCCCGCTCTTCAACAACGCCGCCCAGGTGTGGAACCACGACTTCTACTGGAAGTCGATGAAGCCGAACGGCGGCGGCGAGCCCACCGGCGCGCTGGCTGATGCGATCAAGCGCGACTTCGGCAGCTTCGCCGAGTTCCGCACGAAGTTCGAAGAGGCGGCGGTGAAGCAGTTCGCCTCTGGCTGGGCGTGGTTGATCGTCGACGGTGGCAAGCTCGCCATCACCACGACGGGCAACGCCGAGACGCCGCTGACGAAGGGCCAGAAGGCGCTCATCACCTGCGACGTGTGGGAGCACGCGTACTACATCGACTTCCGCAACCTGCGCGCGAAGTACGTGAGCACGTTCATGGAGAAGCTCGTGAACTGGGACTTCGCGGCCGCGAACTTCAAGTGACCGATTGCTGATCAGCACCGACGCCTCGCCCGGGTTCGCCCAGGCGGGGCGTTCGTGTGTTCAGGCTTTCTTGCCGAAGACGGTCTCTTCCAGACGCTTCACACGCCGCTCGAGCGACTTCGAGACACCAAACTGGCGCATGGCCTCGACGAACGCATTCGTCATCGCGTTCTGGCTCCGCTGGATGGCTTGAACGGCAACGGCGATCTCGTCGAACCGCTCTTCGACCTCAGCTCTGAACTCGCCAAGGTCGTCTGCAACCGCGTCGATGCGTCGCGAATTCTGATCGAGCTTTCGCTCGATCACGTCGAAGCGCTTGTCGTGTTCGTCGAAGCGCCGGTCGTGCTCGTCGAACCGCTTGTCGTGTGCGTCGAAGCGCTTGTCGTGTTCGTCGAACCGCTTGTCGTGCGCGTCGAAGCGCTTGTCGTGTTCCTCCGCCTTCTTCTCGAGGTGGAGAAGCCGCTCGGAATCCGTCTTGTCCATCTTCCTGGACCTCATCAAGAGTGAGCCTAACGGTTGTG
>JAEUJR010000257.1 GCA_016793585.1 Archangium sp. | reverse complement strand
GTCACCGACCGAGGCCTGGCTCTCGATGGGCGAACGCGGCGGATCTCCGAACGAGCCCGACACAGCGGCGAAGGCAGGGCCCATAGTCTCGAACCGGGCTCCTTCGATGGTGCCGTTGAAGCCAGCTGCTGACGAGAAGGTGGCCGCGGCGGTGTTGGCGAAGCGCACGACGCCATCGAGCCCGACGAAGAACTTGGCCAGGGTTCCCGAGTTGACGATGTGGCGCCAGGGAATCTCGGGCGCCGACTCCACGGCCGAGGGCAACGGCTCGAACGCGGCGGCCGGGGCCTGCACCGACGCCTTGCGACGGCTCGAGCGCCGAGGCTCGGGGGTATCGAGCGGCAAACCCGCGTCGGCCAGGCCTTTCGGGGCGCGGGTCTCGGCACGAACGGCTCGGCGGGCGCGGCGACGGCGGCGAATCGGCGTACGGATGTCCTTCATGGAGTCGTTCCTCGCAAAGGGTGAACGGCTCCGACTTGAGCAGCGCACGTGCCACCTTCCGCGCTCGCTGATCCGCACGGTTACCGCTGCGTCGTCACGCCCCCAGCGGGTCACCTTCACCTCCGGCGTGCGAATGACCCCGGCGGGGCGCGTCAGGGGCGTGTCGGACCGCGCCTTCCTGATCGGCCGCCGCAGCACCTCAACTCCCGGTTCGTGTTGACGATTCAGCTCGCACCTCGTGGATCAGCGGGTCAGCGCAGAGGCGTGGCGTGCCGTTTGTATTGCGATGGGAGCTGGTTCTCGTGCGCGCTGACGAAGAGGCGCCCAATCGGAGGAGCGATGGCTGACTCGGTTTCGCTGAACGTGTGGCAGGGCGCGGTCGAGGCGGGCGCGACCGACATCTCTCGCGACGGCTTCAACTTCCAGGGCTTCGAGGTGCTCGAGCGGTGCGGGACGATTCCCGAAGGCATGCCGGGCTCGTTCATTCCCCTCGTGGCCGACAACGAGTCGGTGCAGGTCGGCATCGTCTCGTCGATGGCGGGCTGCGAGAAGATGGCGCGCTCGCTCATGCAGCTGCCGAAAGACGAGGTGATGAGTCCGTCAGATCTCGCCGACGCGCTGGCCGAAGCGGCGAACATTCTCGCCGGCTACGTGAAGCGGAACATGCATGACTTCTTGAACCCCGTGCAGCTCGGGCTGCCGCTCTTCGTGAACGGCCACCTCGAGACGAGCGATCGCATGCGCGCGGCCGTGACGAAGGTGCGCATGGGCGAGGTCGACGCGGCGCTGGTGGTGCTGCGCGCAGCCGAGTGGCGCGGGCCGGTTCGCAAGTAACGAAGGCTCCAGAAACGACTCGGGCCGGGACCTCCCAGGTGGAGAGCCCGGCCCGTCGTGTTTCAAACAGGTACGGCTGATTACTTCCGGGCCGCCTGCTCCGCCGCGAGCTTCTCGCGGTGCTTCTTCATCATCTCTTCCTGCTCGCCGCGGGGAAGGATGCCGTAGCGCGCGAACTCCATCGTGAAGTTGCCCTTGCCCTGCGTGGCCGAGCGAAGGTCGGTCGAGTAACCGAACATCGTGTTCAGCGGCACCTCGGCGATGACGGTGACGTTGCCATCGGCCGACGTCGTGGTCTGAATGACGCCACGGCGCTGGTTCACCTGGCCGACGACCGAGCCCTGGAAGTCGATGGGCGCCTCGACCTCGACCTTCATGATCGGCTCGAGCACCACCGGCTTCGCGCGCTCGTAGGCTTCACGGAAGCCCATGATGGCGGCCGTCTTGAACGCCTGCTCGCTCGAGTCGACGTCGTGGTACTGGCCGTCGTTGATCACGCAGCGAATGCCGACGACGGGGAAGCCGATGAGCGACCCCTTCTTGACGGCCTCCTGGAAGCCCTTGTCGCACGCGGGAATGAACTCGCGGGGAATCGAGCCACCGACGATCTCGTTGACGAACTCGTACTGCTCGACGGCGTCGTTCGGGAGCGGCTCGAGGAAGCCACACACGCGCGCGAACTGACCCGAGCCACCGGTCTGCTTCTTGTGCGTGTACGCGTACTCGCCGCGCTGGGTGATCGTCTCGCGGTACGCGACCTGCGGCTTACCGGCGACGACCTCGCAGTTGTACTCGCGCTTCATGCGCTCCATGTAGATTTCCAGGTGGAGCTCGCCCATGCCGCTGATGATGGTCTGGCCGCTCTCTTCGTCCTGGTGAACGCGGAAGGTGGGGTCTTCCTTCGTGAAGCGGTTGAGCGCCTTCGAGAAGTTCGTCTCGCTCCCACGATCTTTCGGGGTGACCGAGAGGCTGATCACGGCGGCGGGCACGAACATCGACGTGAGCGTCACGTTGAGCTTGCCGTCGGTGAACGTCTCACCGGACGAGCACTCGAGGCCGTAGAAGGCCACGATGTCGCCGGCCTCGGCTTCCGTGAGCTCTTCGCGCTCGTCGGAGTGCATGCGGAACATGCGGGGAACGCGCGCCTTGCGGAGCTGGTTCGACGTGTTCACCAGGGTGTCGCCGTTGGCGATCTTGCCCTGGTAGATGCGCACGTAGGTGAGCTGACCGAACTTGTCCTGGGTGAGCTTGAACGCGAGGCCGACGAACGGCTTGTTCGGCGTCGACTCGAGCACCACCTTCTCTTCGCCCTTCGACTGGTCGAACGCGACGTTCTCGACCTCGGCCGGGTTGGGCAGGTACGAGCACACCGCGTCGAGGAGCAGCTGCACGCCCTTGTTGCGGAAGGCCGAGCCGCACATCACGGGCGTCATCTTGAGCGCGAGGGTGGCGCGGCGAATGGCGGCGCGCAGCTCGTCGTCGCTGACGGGCTCTTCGGCGAGGAACTTCTCGGCCAGCGCCTCGTCGACGTCGGCGACGCGCTCGATGATCTCGGCGCGGGCGGCCTTCACCTGATCAGCCATGTCGGCCGGGGGCGCCTCGACGCGGATGTTCTCTCCGTTGTCGCCGTCGAAGTAGTACGCCTTGCCGGTGATCGCGTCGATGATGCCCGCGAACTTGTCTTCGGCGCCGATCGGAACCTGGAGCTTCACCGGGTGGTGGGCCAGCTTCTCCTTCAGCATGTCCGCGACGCGCTCGTAGTTCGCACCCGGGTTGTCCATCTTGTTCACGTACGCGATGCGCGGCACGCGGTAGCGCTTCATCTGGCGGTCGACCGTGATCGACTGCGACTGCACGCCCTTGCCCGAGTCGAGCACGAGAATGGCGCCGTCGAGCACGCGGAGCGCGCGCTCCACTTCGATGGTGAAGTCGACGTGGCCCGGCGTGTCGATGATGTTGATGTTGTGTTCGGCGATCTGGTCCTGCGAGCCCTTCCACACGCAGTAGGTCGCGGCGGACTGAATCGTGATGCCCTTCTCACGCTCGAGGTCCATCGAGTCCATCTTCGCGCCGACGCCGTCCTTACCGCGGACTTCGTGAATCGCGTGGATGCGCCCCGTGTAATAGAGAATGCGTTCGGTGAGGGTGGTCTTGCCCGAGTCGATGTGGGCCGAGATACCGATGTTGCGGATTCGTTCGAGAGGGATCTTCGCCATGGCGGTCGCGGCCCCTACTGAAAGGTGCCGCGAAAGACAAGCGCCGTTCCTCACTCCCTCGGTGACTTCGTGATGGCAGCGGCAAGTCGTGGCGGTGCGACGGGCGTTTGGGCTACGTCCACCAGCCGATGAGCGACGCCGACGCACCCGGAAACGCCCAGCCGCCGGTGCCCACGTTCGAGCCGCACGAGAAGGTCTGTGGCAACTGCAAGCTGTGGCGGCCGCACTCCCTCGACCCGGTGAAGGGCTGGGTTGGTGAGTGCCGGGTGCAGCCGCAGCGGGCGCTGTTCGCTCCGTCGGCGCCGATCTGCAACGTGTTCGCGCCGCGCGGCGAGGCCGTGAAGGTGGCGCACGAGCACTCGACGCGGCCGAAGGTCATCAAGGGCATCGCGCCGCTCGTCCGCACGTCGTCAGGCGCCACCCGCACGGTCGCCGCGCCCATCGTTCACCGCGTCGACCCGAACACCGAGATCGACTTCGAAGGAGACAGCATGACCCGCCAGGAATTGATGGAGCTCTTCCTCGAGGCGTCGGGGCTCGCCGACGTGCCCCTCGCGCAGAAGTGGGAGGGCGGCACGGTGAAGCTGGTGCCCGCGAACCCCGAGCTGCAGGCGAAAGACCTGCCCATCGACGCGCTGTTTCACAAGGTGGTGATGGTGCGCGATCGCCTGCGAACGCTGGAGCAGAAGATCAACGGGCACCCGAAGCTGACCGACGCCGAGAAGGTCGAAATGCAGCAATACGTCACACGGTGTTACGGCTCGCTCACGACGTTCAACGTGCTGTTCAAGGACAAGAACGACCAGTTCGTGGGGCAGAAGGGCGACGAGTAGTCAGTCGGCGCAGGCTTCCATCGCGTCGGGCTCGGTCATCGCGAGCACCCTGGCGAGGCGGGTTCGGCCGCGGTTGAGCGCGCTCTTCACGGTGCCTTCAGGCAGCCCCAGCATGCGGGCGATGTCGGGGTACGAGTAGCCGCGCACGTCGCGCAGGGTGACGACGAGGCGGTGTTGCTCCGAGAGGTGTTGCAGGGCCTCGAGCAGCATCGCGTGACGCTCGTTGCCGACCGCGCGCGCTTCGGGGTCTTCGACGAGCCCCAGCGGCGTCTCGAGGCGGCCACGGCGCTTCTTGGCGCGCAGCGAGTTGATCGACGAGTTGATGAGAATGCGGTGCAGCCAGGTGGTGCACGCGGCCTTGCCGTCGAAGTTCACGTCCTTCGAGAAGAGGCGCACGAAGACGTCCTGCACCACGTCTTCGGCCTCGTCGGCGTCTTTCACGATGCGGCGAACCACGGCGAGCGCCCGCTGGCGGTGCTGGGCGTAGAGCTCGTGAAGGGGAGGGAGCGCGGTCATGGGTCGTTCAACGCCCCTCTCGCGCAGCCGATCTAACGGGGTGATTCCGTGGGGTTACCGGAACGAATTTCGGTGCCGTGTCTGGTCGCCCACGTGAGCAGTGCGCAGGCGGGGTCGAACCGGAGACACGCACTGCGGCTGCATCGACACGTTCGAGCGGTCTGCGCTGGGCCATGCGCTTCGTTGAGCAGCGCACGTGCCAGCCGGTGAAGCGACGCGCGTTACTCCTCGCCGGTGGTCAGGCCCCAGTCCTTGAGGCGCTTGAACATGGTGGAGCGACCGATGCCGAGCTCTCTGCCGGCCTTCTCCTTCGAGTTGCCGTGGAACTTGAGGGCCTGCAGGACGATCTCCTTCTCGAGCGCGGCGAGGTGATCTTCGAGCGTGCGGCCGGGCTGGTAGATCTGACCGTCGATGGGTGAGGGGCCGGCCGACATGGGCGAGGCCGAAGGCGGGGGCATCGCGGTGGCGGGGTTGTTCTGGAAGGTGATGTCACCCGCCTCGACCGAGTGCCCGCGGCGCATGAGCAGGGCGCGGTGGAGCACGTTGCGAAGCTCACGCACGTTGCCCGGCCAGTTGTGGTTGGCGAGCTTGGCGAGCGCGTCTTGCGACATCGTGACGGGGGCTCCCTTGGGCGAGAAGAGCTTGAGGAAGTGCTGCGCGAGGGCGGGCACGTCGGCCTTGCGGTTGCGCAGCGGCGGCAGGTTCAGCGGCACCACGCAGAGGCGGTAGTAGAGGTCTTCGCGGAAGCGGCCCTTGCGGGCTTCGTCGAGCAGATCGCGGTTGGTGGCGGCGACGATGCGCACGTCGACGTTCATGGGGCGGGCGGCGCCGACGCGTTTGATCTCTCCCGACTCGAGCGCGCGCAAGAGCTTGGCCTGCAGCTCGAGCGGCAGCTCACCGATCTCGTCGAGGAACAGCGTGCCGCCGTCGGCCTCTTCGAAGGCGCCGCGATGCGTCTTCTCGGCGCCGGTGAACGCGCCCTTCTCGTGACCGAAGAGCTCGCTCTCGATGAGCTCCTTCGAGATGGCGGCGCAGTTGACGGGAATGAAGGCCTTC
>JAEUJR010000235.1 GCA_016793585.1 Archangium sp. | reverse complement strand
GAGCCGGTTCCACACGTCGCGCTTGGGGTCGTTGGCGATGTCAGAGATGGTCTTCACCGCGCCCGCACGATCGCCCCGCTCTGCCTTGACGATGGCCGACGAGATGCCCGCGCGCTGCGTGATGAGCGCCTCTTCGATGAGCACGAAGCGGTCGGCGAACGCGTCGAGCTTCTTCTTGGTGAGCGCCTCGCCCATGCCGTCGAGCGGCTCCATCCACTCCGACATCGCGCCGATCATCTCGCCGATGAACAAGTCGCGTCGCTCGGCGCCGGTGGGAATGCTGGGCAGGTAGGCCTCGACCACCTTGAAGCGCGTGTCGAGCGTGCCTTCGTCGGGTTTGCCGTCGATGGCGGCCGCGAGGTCTTTGATGAGGTTGATGACCGCGAGCGCGACGTCGGTCGGAGCGATCTGCCCTGGCATCCACCGGCGCCACAGCTCTTCAGCCGCCGCTGCGGGGAAGCGCGAGAACTGGCCCGTGCCCTTCCAGTCGGCGTGCCACTGCATCGCGATGCCGAGAGGAAAGCCCTCGCCCGCGAGCGTCTTGAACGCGGCCTCGTCGGTCTTCACGCCGTAGTGCGCCAGCGTGCCGATGATGGCCTCGACCGAGTACGTGTCGATGCCGCGCTGCTGCCAGCCCTTGTCGACGCGCTCAGTGGCCATGGTGGCCGACCCTTCGGTGCGCCTCTTCGAAGCGCGAGACGACGGCCTCGACGAACGCGGGATCGTTCTTGAACGCGGGAGACCGCTCGAGGTGCCGCGCCATCAGGTGAATGACGCTGTCGGCGAGCGGCCAGCGGTTCTCCTTCGCGGCGTCGTCGAAGAGCGAAAGCCCGTTCGCCTTGAGCGCGTCGACGGCCTCGAGCTGCGAGAGCGCATCGAGCGCCCAGTACCGTGTGAAGATGGTGCGCTCGGCGCTCGGCACGACGAGCGCGGTGAGCTTCGCGATGCCTGCGTCGCGCGCGCCGCCCTGCGCCTCGAGCAGCGCCGTGACGACGCCCTTGCGATCGAGGAACAGGTTCTCTTGCAGCGCGGCGGTGCGCTGGGCGATGGCGGGGTGACCCGCGGCCTGGAGCGACGAGGGCAGCTGCTCGAAGGCCTCGGCGAACCGGTCGAGGAAGCTCACGAGCTCGCTGGTGAACAACGTGCGCGTCTCTCCCGCGGGAGGCAGCGAGCCGAGCAGCTTTTCGACGTCGGCGAGCGACGGCTCGAGGTCGGCCTGCTTGCCGTGGAGCAGCTCCGACGCCTTGCCGAGCACCATGACGATCTTCTCGGCGAGGTGCGCCGGCGTCACGCGGTCTGGGTAGATGCGCCGCATGAGCTCGTCGGCCGCGGCGTAGGGGAACGGCGCGAACGGGCCCGTGCCCTTCCAGGTGAGCTTCCACTCACCGGCGATCTGCAGCGGGTACTGCTTCTCGGCGAGCACCTTGAAGCCGGCCTCGTCGACCTTCGCTCCGTAGTGGTTCAGCGTTCCGAGGATCGCTCCCGTCGAGTACCCCGAGAGGCCCTTCGTCTTCCATTGCTTGTCGACTCGTTCAGCGCTCATGCGCGCGGGCTGTACCGCAGGGTCATTCGAATTGCCCGTGTCTTCCAGCGCCAGACGCGAAGCGCGCCGCCCCCGCCACGCCCTCGGCTTCGAGCGCCTCGAGCCCACCGTCGAACTCGCGCGAGAGCGCCTTCGGCAGGTCGAATTCCCACTGGGTCAGCGCCGACGTGCGATCGGCGCGCATGCACTGCTGAGGAAACGCGGCGAGCTGGCGGGCCAGCGCTTCGGCCTCGGCACGTGCCTGCCCGTTCGGAACCACCCGATTCGCGAGCCCGATGGCCAGCGCCTCCTTCGCGTCGACGGGCCGGCCGGTGAGAATGAGATCCATCGCGCGCGACTGACCGATGAGCCGGGGCAGTCGAATCGTTCCACCATCGATGAGCGGCACGCCCCAGCGGCGGCAGAAGACCCCGAAGACGGCGCCCTCTTCGACGAGGCGCAGATCGGCCCAGCACGCGAGCTCGAGCCCACCGGCGACCGCATGCCCTGCGACCGCGGCGATGACGGGCTTCGAGAGCAACAGGCGTGACGGCCCCATCGGGCCTGCGCCAAACGGCTCGACGCGATTCTGTCGCTCGGTGCCGATGGCCTTGAGATCGGCGCCCGCGCAGAAGGTGCCGCCATCTCCGAACAGCACCGCGACGCTCGCTTCGTCATCGGCCTCGAAGGCGCGAAACGCCTCGGTGAGCGCAGCGCCGGTCGGCCCATCGACGGCGTTCTTCGCCTCGGGCCGGTGAAGAATGACAGTGGTCACGGCTCCGCTCTTCTCGACGCGCACGGACATGGCGGTGACCAAAGCCGGAAACCTCACGTGCGTCGATTGCCGTGCGTTACAACCCACACCGCATGGACGAGCGCATTCGAAGCGCGGTCGCAGCACACGGAGCGACGCTCTCGGCGGTGAAGCCGCTGCACGGCGGAGCCTGCCAGGAGAACTTCAAGGTCGACCTCACGCTCGACGGCCGCGCGGTGACGATGGCGCTGCGAAGCGACGCGAAGACCTCGCTGCCGGGCAGCATTCGGCGCAGAGCCGAGTTCGCGGTGATTCAGGCGGCGGTCGCGGCGGGCGTGAAGACGCCGTCGGTGCGGTGGCGGTCCGAGGGGTTGTTGCGTGAAGGCGCCGACGCGTACTTCCTCGAGTGGGTGAGCGGTGAAGCCATCGGCCGCCGCGTCGTTCGCAACCCCGAGCTGGCCGAGGCGCGCAAATCGCTCCCGGTGGAGCTCGCGACGACCCTGGCGAAGCTGCACACGGTGACGCCGAAGACGACGACGCTGCCGCTGCCCGTGCCGAAGGCGTCACCCGCGCAGGCCGCGCTCGAAGACCTGCGCCAGATGATCGACGGCATGCCGGGCACGTACCCTGCGGTGGAGTTCGCGCTGCAGTGGCTCGCCGCACGCATTCCTGCCGAGAACGAGGTCGTGCTCGTGCACGGCGACTTCCGCACCGGCAACTTCATGGTCGCGCCCGAAGGCCTTACGGCAGTGCTCGACTGGGAGTTCTCGCACTGGGGCTCACCGTACGAAGACCTGTCGTGGATCTCGGTTCGCGATTGGCGCTTCAACCGGCTCGACTTCCCCGTCGGTGGGTTCTCGCAGCGCGCGCCGTTCTACGAGGCGTACACGAAGGCGAGCGGCCGCGTGGTCGACGAAGCCACGGTGCTCTGGTGGGAGATCATCGGCAACCTGCGCTGGGCGCTCGGCAGCGTGCACCAGGGCGAGCGCTACCTCTCGGGAGAGCAGACCGATCTCGAGCTCATCGCCATCGCGCGCCGCAACGTCGAGATGGAGTTCGAAGCGCTGCGCCTCATTCGCCGAGGGAGGCTCGACTGACATGCAGAACCGACCCGATCACCCCACCCTGCTCGACGCGGTGGCCCAGTTTCTCCTCGCAGAGGTGAGCCCAAAGCTCGAGGCCGACAAGGCGCTGCAGTTTCGCGTGCTCATCGCGGCCAACCTCGCCAACGTCGTCGCGAACGAACTGCGCAGCGAGACGACGCGCTTCGAGGCCGAGACCTCACGGCTGAAAGCGCTGCTGCCCGACGAGGCGAAGGCGCTGCCGCTCGACTCCACCGATCGCACGGCACGGCTCGAAGCGCTCGAGACGTTGAACCGCACGCTGTCGAAGAAGCTGCGTGACGGCGCGCTGACCGCCGAGCAGCTCACCCAGACCCTCGAGGCCCTCTTCGCGACCGCGAAAGAGACGCTCGAAGTCACCAACCCACGATTCGATCTCACTCACGAGGCCTGACATGGACTTCATGCTCAACGAGGTGTTGTCGGCGAC
>JAEUJR010000225.1 GCA_016793585.1 Archangium sp. | reverse complement strand
CAGCCGGTTGCCCTGGTGAATCTGCAGGTTCACCGCGCGCGCGAACATGCCGCCGAGCAGTGCCACGAAGACGAAGCCCACGAGCGACACACGCACCCGCATCCACTTGCCGGGCGCTTCGACGGAGGGCTGGTGGTTCTTCAGGTCGCGCATGGTGACGGGGTCACTTCTTGACGTGGAAGACGAGCGCCGGAGACGGCGGCACCATGCCCAGCTTCGTGCGCGCGACGGCCTCGAGCTTCTGCGGCCCTTTCAGCGTGGCGAGCTCGAGCTTGAGCTGATCGTTCTCGCGCATCAGCTCGGTCGACTGCGCGTCGAGGCGCGACAGCTCGTAGCCCTGCGACACCACCAGCACGCGCGAGGTGACGTGAATGATGCCGACGGTGGCCAGCAGCATGACGGCCAGCGCGGCGGGCAGAATCTCTCCGAGAATGACCGACAGCGGCAGGCCACCACGGTTGCGGGCTTCGATGACGACGCTCATGAGACGACTCCGGCTTTCTTGCGAACGGCGCGCAGCTTCGCGCTGCGGGAACGGGGGTTGGCCTCGACCTCGGCGTCGGTCGCGACGATGGCCTTGCGGGAAAGTGACTCGAAGGTGGCGACGCTCTGACGGAGCACCGGAAAGTCCTTCGGGGTCTCGTCGACGTCGCCGCACAGACGCTTGAACGTCTGCTTCACGAGGCGATCTTCGAGCGAGTGGAAGCTGATGATGGCCGCGATACCGCCGGGCGCGAGCAACGTGGGAAGCGCCGCGAGCGCCGACTCGAGCTGCTCGAGCTCGCGGTTCACCGCGATGCGCAGCGCCTGGAAGGTGCGGGTGGCGACGTTGATCTCTTTCGGCCACGCCTTGCGCGGCACGCCCCGCTTCACCGCTTCGACGGCCTCGAACGTCGTCTTCGGCTGCGCGTTCTTGAGCGACCGGGCGATGGGCCGCGAGAAGCGCTCTTCACCGTATTGATAGATGACGTCGGCCAGCTCGCTCTCGGGCAGGCGCACGATCAGCTCGGCCGCGGTCTCGCCCGAGTCGCCCATGCGCATGTCGAGCGGGCCGTCGTGCTGAAAGCTGAAGCCGCGCGAGGGCGTGTCGAGCTGCGGTGAGCTGACACCGAGATCGAGCACCAGCCCGTCGACGGGCCCGTCGATCAGCGTCGCCACGTCACCGAACTCGCCCTTCACCGCGCGAAACTTCTTGCCGAACCGCGAGAGCCGCCCGGTGGCCGCGGTGAGCGCGACCGGGTCACGATCGACGCCCACGACGCAGAAGCCCGCCTCGAGGAGCGCCTCGCTGTGACCTCCACCTCCGAGCGTGCCATCGACGATCACTCGCGCGACTCCCGGCGAGAACAAACGCACCACCTCGTCCTTCAGGACGGTCTGGTGCGTGAATGACAAGTCAGCCCTGCACCATCACGGCGTCGCGAAAGGCCCGCTGCGCGTCGGCCACGTCGGCGAAGTAGTCGAAGTCGTCGTGCGCGCCCGCCGCCTGGAAGATCGTGAAGAGGTACGACGACAGGTTCGCGAGCTTGATGTCGCCGCCCGTCGCGCGGAACACCTCGGCGCGGCGAACGAGCGCCGGCACCGCGCGGTAGTCGAGGTGCGTGACGCCCTTGAGATCGATGACGAGGTCGGTCACGCCGTCCATCGACAGGGTGATCAACATCTCGCCGATCTCGGCCATCTCGTCGCGGCCGATCTCGCCGTCGATCACCATCGTCATCGCCTTCGGGCGCGCCACCGGCTTCGCGTTGCTCGCCTTCTTCGTCGTGGTGGTCGACGTCACCACGCTCTGCATCACGTCCATCGTCGCCAGCTCGCTCATTGGTCCTCTCGCCCCTCGGAAAACGCCGAAAAGAAAACTCAGCCCTGCCGCAGCTCGGTCAGCACCCGCATCACGTCGGCGGAGTCGGCGGCCGTGCGCGCTTCTGCCTGCGCGGCGTCCCAGCCCGACTTCGACCAGAGCTCGATCACCTTCACCATGCCCGCCCAGATCACGTCCTTCTCGAGGTGCGCGTGGCTTCGCAGCGA
>JAEUJR010000215.1 GCA_016793585.1 Archangium sp. | reverse complement strand
TCGATTCCCCGCGAGTTCATTCCCGCGTGCGACAAGGGCTTCCAGGAGGCCGTCAAGAAGGGGTCGCTCATCGGCTTCCCCGTCGTCGGCATTCGCTGCGTCGTCAACGACGGCCAGTACCACGACGTCGACTCGAGCGAGCAGGCGTTCAAGACGGCCGCGATCATGGGCTTCCGTGAAGGCTACGAGCGCGCCAAGCCGGTGGTGCTCGAGCCGATCATGAAGGTCGAGGTCGAGGCGCCCATCGACTTCCAGGGCTCGGTGGTCGGCCAGGTGAACCAGCGCCGCGGCGTCATTCAGACGACGACGTCGGCCGACGGCAACGTCACCGTCATCGCCGAGGTGCCGCTGAACACGATGTTCGGGTACTCGACCGACCTTCGTTCGGCCACGCAGGGCAAGGGCAACTTCACCATGGAGTTCGCGCGCTACGGCATTCTTCCCCGCGGTGAGCAGGAAGAGATGATGAAGAAGCACCGCGAGAAGCTCGCGGCGGAGCAGGCGGCCCGGAAGTAATCAGCCGCGCTTCGACGCAACACGACGGGCCGGGTGCTCTCTCGAGAGTTCCCGGCCCGAGTCGTTTCTGGAGAATCGTCGCTACTTGCGAACGGGCCCGCGCCACTCGGCCGCGCGCAGCACGACGAGCGCCGCGTCGACCTCGCCCATGCGCACCTTCGTCACCGCCGCGCGCATGCGGTCGCTCGTCTCGAGGTGGCCGTTCACGAAGAGCGGCAGGCCGAGCTGAACGGGGTTGAGAAAGTCCTGCATGTTGCGCTTCACGTAGCCGGCGAGAATGTTCGCGGCTTCTGCGAGCGCGTCGGCCATGTCGGCCGCGCTCATCGCCTCGTCTTTGGGCAGCTGCATGAGCGAGCGCGCCATTGCTTCGCAGCCTGCCATCGACGACACGATGCCCACCTGCACCGATTCGTGGTCGGCCACGAGGGGAATGAACGAGCCGGGCATGCCTTCGGGAATGGTGCCGCAGCGCTCGAGCACCTCGAAGCCCTGGAAGTTGAAGCCGTCGCGCGAGATGTCGGTCGCGCCTGCCTCCACCGCGCCTTGCCACACGTTGAGAGAAACCGAGTCAGCCATCGCTCCTCCGATTGGGCGCCCTGGCTTCGGCGCGTAGGTGATCCAGCGCCCGTGGGAATACAAACGCCACGCCACCTCTCGGCGGCCACCCACTGATCCACCAGGGCTGCGCCGAATCGTCAGCGGGCACCGGCAGTTGAGACAATGCACGAGGCCGATCGCAGCCCCCGCGCGCGACACGCCCGTGACGCCCCACTCCGGGGTCATTCACACGCCGGAGGTGAAGCTGACCCGCTGGGCCCCTGACGACGCACCGGTAACCGTGCGGATCAGCGAGCGCGGCAGGTGGCACGTGCGCTGCTCAAGTCGCAGTCGTTCACCCTTTCCGAGGAACGACTCCCATGAAGGACATCCGTACGCCGATTCGCCGCCGTCGCCGCGCCCGCCGTGCCGTTCGCGCCGAGACGCGCGCTCCGAAAGGGCTGGCTGACGCCGGCCTGCCGCTCGACACCGCCGAGCCGCGGCGCGCGAACCGGAAGAAGCCCGTCGCCCAGACGCCTGCCGCGGCGTTCGAGCCCCTGCCCTCTGCGCAGCCCAGCGAACCCGAGCTGCCCTGGCGTCACATCGTCAACTCGGGCACCCTCGCCAAGTTCTTCGTGGGCGTCGATGGGCTGGTGCGCTTCGCGAACAGCGCCGCCATCGCGTTCGTGAACGCCTCGGGCTACTCCGGGCAGGTCGTCGGCGCACGGTTCGACGCGCTGGCCTCGGGGCTCGCACCCGCAGACGCCGCGCTGAAGAACCCGCCCCAGAGCCCCTTCGAGTTCGAGTTGGCGCTCGGCGGGCGAAGCTACGCCGTCGCCATCAATGGCGTCTTCGACGAGCAACACGCGCCCCTCGGGTGCCGTGCCGACGTGCGCGACGTCACCGACACCCAGAAGCTGCACCAGGCCTTCGAGACCATGGCCAGCGTCGAGGGCTCGGCCAGGCGCATCGGCGAGGCGGCCTCGAACTTGAGCCACATCGCCAACCAGCTGGCCGCGGGCGCCACCGAGACGAGCGCGCAGTCGATGATGGTGAACAGCGCGGCCGAAGAGATCAAAGGCAGCGTGGCGTCGGTCGCCAGCGCGGCCGAAGAGATGAGCGCCACGGTGAAGGAGATCGCCTCGAACGCCACCGAGTCGGCGAAGACGGCCCGCAGCGCGCGAGAGACGGCCGAGTCGGCGTCGGCGATGGTGCAGGGCCTCTCGTCGGCCAGCGCCAACATCGGGAAGATCACCAAGGTCATCAGCACCATCGCGCAGCAGACGAACCTGCTCGCGTTGAA
>JAEUJR010000198.1 GCA_016793585.1 Archangium sp. | reverse complement strand
TCGACGGCCCGCGCGCGTCGGTGAAGGTCGACATGGCGACCTGCACTGGTTGCGGCCGGTGCCAGGCCGTGTGCCCGACCGAGGTCTTTCACGGCGTCGCCGACGTCGCAGCGTTCGTCGAGCAGGCGGGCTCCACGCTCTCGTGCACGTCGACGTTCTGTCTGTCGCTGCTCACCACCGAAGACTTCGTCACGCTCGCGCTGCGGCACGGCACGGTGAAGGTCGATGGGGCAGGGTGCACGACGTGTCGCGTGGCTCCTTCGCTGGTGGGAGAGCGCGTCGAGCGGGCGACGGCGTTCCTCGCGGCGTCGGGCTTCACCGCGAAGCTGGTCGAAGTGGTGAAACCCGGAGCACCTCCCACCGCCGTCGCCCCTGCGCAGGTCGTGGTCGCTCCGTCGCGTCGTGCGCTGCTGCGGCGCCTCGTGCCCGGAGCCGAGCCCGCGCCCGCACCGCCGCTCGTCCTCAAGGTGCTCGACCCGGCGAAGGTGAAGAGCAAGCCGCTGCCCGCGCGGCGCGAGCGGCTGCTGGCGCAGCTGGCGTCGAAGCCCCGTGAACGGGCGGCCACCGCGCTGCCGACGGGGGAGGTCGACTTCACGTCGGACAAGGTGCTCGACCTCACGACGTGCACGGGCTGCCTGCAGTGCGTGAACGCGTGCCCGACCGCGGCGCTGACGACGTCACGCGGCCTCGATGAGGTGCGCTTCGAGGCGGGCCGTTGCGTGAAGTGCGGCACCTGCCACGACGTGTGCGAGCCCCGCGCGTTGACGCTCGCGCGCCGGTTCGACACCGCGTTGCTCACCGCGCCGGCACGTGCCCTCGCGCGCTTCACCGTGAAGGCGTGCGCAGAGTGCGGCGCGCGCTTCAAGTACGACGGCGGTGACGCCCTCTGTCCCCGCTGTGCCGGCCACGACGACGAAGCGCGTGAGCTCCACGGCCTGCCCACGAAGCCGCCCGGAGCGTCGGCATGACCACCTTCCCTCGAGGAGCGCGGCTGCGATGATTCGCCCGACCACGCAGGTGTTCGGCTTGCTCACGGCCGACGCCGATGATGGCTGGCTCGCGCGGCTCTACAACGCGCTCTTCGGCTTCAACGGGCTCGACGCGGCGTACGTCGTCTTCATGGTGCAGCCACCGCACGTGGGCCGCGTGCTCGATGGCCTGCTCTCGGGTGGGCGCGCGCACCACGTGCACGTCGGGCCGTCGCTGTGGAGACCCGCCGCGCGCGCCATCGGCTCCAGCCTGCCCTTCGTCGACGCCGTGAATGGGCGCGGAGCGCGCTTCGAGCACGCCAGCCGGCTCGTGCGCTTCGCGGCGCCACTGAAGCCCGCGCTGTTCGAGCCCGCGCGAGGCCCCGACGACGAGGCGCTGCAGCAGGTGCTGCTCGAGTGTGGCCTCACGCGTGGCTCTGGGGTGCTCGGCTTCGACACCAGCTTCCCCGGCGAGCCGCTCGTTCCCCCCGACGCCCCGCCCGCCGACGTGTGGAGCGTCACCTCGTGGGGCCTCGAGCCCTCGCACCGGCGCGCCTGGCCCGAGTCGACGCTGCTCGGCCCGCCCTTCACGCAGTGGGTTCGTCGCGCAGGTGACGAGGTGCTGGCCCGCTTCGGCGTCGAGCCCCGCGTGCCGAACGACCTCGCCAACGCGCTCCTCGAGCCGGCGTTTCGGCCCTGCCAGTTGACCGACGACGCCTTCCGCGCCGCCTACCCGCACCTCGAGGCCACGCCATGAACGCCCGCGACGACGGCCCCTACGAAGCGCTCGCGAAGACGTTCCTCACCCCCGCGAAGAGCGGCGTCTACCTGACGAAGAACGAGCTCATCTCGCTCGCGCGCGCCTCCGAGGCGAGCCTGCGCATCAACGAGCGCCCGCGCATGCTGGTCGACGTGCTCCGCTCCGCACAGTCGGCCGACGAGCTCGTCGCCACCATCGACCGGCTGCGCTCGTTCACCCAGGCCCGCCTCGCCGAGTACGAAGCGCTCGTCGCGGCGTACCCGTCGTCGGCCGGGGTGTGGAAGCCCTGGCTCGAGCGCACGCGCCGCACCCTCGTGCTGCTCGACGACACGAAGCGAGACATCAGGCTCTGAGCCGGAACCCTCCGCAGGCCCGCGTCGCTCTCACCCGGTATGGGATGGTTCACGAAGCTGCTCGGCCTCGAGTCGGAGCCTCACGCGGTGGTCGCGCTCACCGACGAGAACTTCAAACGCGAGGTGCTCGAGAGCCAGACGCCGGTGCTCGTCGACGTGTGGAGCGAGGGCTGCGGCCCCTGCAAGATGCTCGAGCCCGTGGTGATGAAGCTGTCGCGCGACTTCAAGGGCCGGCTCAAGGTGGGTGAGCTCGACGTCGCGCGGGCGCCGAAGCTGGCGGCGAAGCTGCGCGTCACCGGAACGCCGACCGTCCTCTACTTCCGCAAGGGCAAGGAGTTCGAGCGCGTCGTCGGCTACCGCGCCGACCACTACCATCGCGAGCTCATCGAGCACGAGCTGCTCACGCCCGCGTCAGCTGCCCCGACGCGATGAGCTGCTCCGCGATGGCGTCGTAACGCGCCTTCTGCTCCGCCCGCCCCGACACCATGAGCGGCGTGCCTGCGTCGGTCGACACGCGCACGTCGAGGTCGAACGGCAGCTCGGCGAGCAGCGGGAGCCGATACTGGTCTGCAAGCAGCCGCCCTCCGCCTTCACCAAAGAGGGCATACCGGGCGCCGGTGTCTGGTGCGGTGAACGGGCTCATGTTCTCGATGATGCCGGCGATGGGCACCTGCACGTCCTGCAGCATGCGAATGGCGCGGCGCACGTCGTCGGTCGCGATGAGCTGCGGCGTGGTGACGACGAGCGCGGCGGTGACGCTCAGCTCCTGCGCCATCGTCAGCTGGGTGTCTCCCGTGCCCGGCGGCATGTCGATGACGAGCAGGTCGAGCGGCCCCCAGTCGACGTCGTCGAGCAGCTGCACCATCGCGCTGGTGGCCACCGAGGAGCGCCAGATGAGCGGCGTGTCGGGCGTCGGCGTCGTCATGCCCACGCTCATCACCTTCAGCCCGAAGTTCTCGGCGCAGACGATGCGGTCGGCGTCGTTCCACTCGAGGCGCGCGTCTTCGAGCTGCAGCATGCGCGGCACGGAGGGGCCGTAGACGTCGGCGTCGAGCAGGCCCACGCGCCAGTCACGCTGGGCGAAGGCACTCGCCAGGTTCACCGAGACGGTGCTCTTGCCGACGCCGCCTTTGCCGCTGGTGACGATGACGACGTTGCGGGCGAAAGCGCCACGGCGCTTCGCGCCCAGCGACACGCCCTGCTTCGAGAACAGCGCGGCTCTGGGGTCGTGCGGGTCGTTCATCGGGCCTCGTCTGCGCGGGGGAGCGGTTGGGAGCCTTGCACGGGCGCGAGGGTTCTGCCGGGCGTCGGCACCTGTACGACGAACGTCATCAGCACCACCTGTTGCCACTCCGCGGGCGCGTTCAGCCCCGTCACCCACCGCTCGAGGAACGCGAGGTCGACGCTGAGCCCTCGCGCCAGGGGCAGCTCGACGCCCACCTGGAAGCGCTGCTGCTCGAGGCCCGCGTGCGCCGTGCCCGCGTCGTGCACCTGCACGAAGCTCTCGAGCAGCCCGTACACGCCGACGGCCTGGGGCGTGACGACGCCGGCCTTCGCCTGCACCCGCACACGATGGAGCAGCGCGCCTCCCACCACCGCGCGATGTTCGAGCCGCGCCCTCGCCGCGAGCTGGAGCGCTCCCATCGTCGACGCCCACGAGGCCTGCTCGAAGACGCGCAGCTCGGTCACGTCGAGCAGGCTGCGCTCGGTGCGTCGCGCGACCCAGCCCGTGCCCAGCGAGAGCTGAAAGCCGGCGCCGAGCTTGCCTCCCAGGCTCACCGTGTCGACGGTTCGGTCCCACGCTGGCGCCGGCCACAGCACCGTGCGCGCCGAGGCGTCGAGCTGAAGGCCGAGGCGTGGGTGGAGCGGCACCTCGAGGCGCACCTGCGGCCACACGCGCGCCGAGACGGAGGGCGCGGCGAGCGACGACACGAGGAGCAGGGCCGGCAGACCCACCATGGGTGCAGGGTTGGAGCCCGCGACGCCTTCCGACGGTTCAGATGACGAAGTCGAGGTCGTCGAACATCGACGAGCCCGGGCCGCGCGGGCGCACTTCGCTCTTTCGCGTCACGACCGAGTTCGCCGGCACCGAGGTGGTGACGAAGGCATTGCCCGCCACGATGGAGTGGTGCCCCACGTTCGTCTGCCCGCCGAGAATCGTCGCGCCGGCGTAGATGACGACCTCGTCGCCAATCGTCGGGTGGCGCTTCGAGTCGGCGAGGCCCTTCTCGACCGTCAGCGCGCCCAGCGTCACGCCCTGGTACAGCTTCACGCCGTCGCCGATGTGCGTCGTCTCTCCGATGACGATGCCGGTGCCGTGGTCGATGCAGAAGCGGCGGCCGATGGTGGCGCCCGGGTGAATGTCGACGCCCGTCTTCTCGTGCGCCACCTCGGTCAGCAGCCGTGGCAGCAGCGGCATGCCGAGCCGGTGCAGCAGGTTCGCGACGCGGAACACGGCGATGGCGAAGAAGCCTGGGTAGGTGAGCAGCACCTCGTCGACGCTCTTCGCGGCCGGGTCGCCTTCGAAGATGGCGCGCGCGTCTTCCGACAGGCGCTGGTGCACGTCGGCGAGCGAGGCGAAGAAGCGCTCCACCAGCCGCTCGGGCATGGCACCGTGCAGCGTGCTGACGCTGCGCTCGAGCCGGGCGAGCGACTGCTCGAGCTGAATGAGGTCTTCCTGCACGGCGTCTTCGCTGCACACCACCGTCGGCGCGAAGTGCGGGAACAACACCCCCAGGCACTGCTGCACGAAGTGCTGGGCCAGCGGCCGCAGCTGCGAGGGCACGTGGTGTTTTCGGCGCTCGGCGATGAGCCGCTCGATGAGCTCCGGCGGAAGGGTCGACATGCCCGCTCTGTTAGCGGCTTGGGTGCCCTTTGAACAACCCTCAGTTCTCGTCGAGCCGGGCTTCGAGGTGCCGCACGGCATCGCGATAGCGTGACGCGCTCCGCAGCTCGTGCGCCGTCTTGTACGCCGTGAGCGCGCGGTCTTCGTCGCCCAGCAGCTCGGCCACCACGCCCAGGTCGTACCAGGCGGCCGCGTTCTTCGGCTCGGTCTGCGTCAGCCTCGTGAACTCGGCGTCGGCGCCGGCGAGGTCGCCCGAGAGCGCGCGGTCGACGCCGGGGTCGAGCGAGCCGCCCGTCTCGACGGCGAGCTCGATGTCGAGGCGGCGGGGCAGCAGCTTGCGCAGGAAGCGCCGGGTGGCGACCTGCACCGCCTGCGCCTCGAGCACCTGCGCCGGCGTCTGCAGCACGTTGCCGGTGATGCTGCCGAAGTAGCGTCTGCTCGACAGCGTCTGGCCGGCTGCATCGAGCGCGTCGATGTCCACCGTCGCCTGCACGAGCACGTCGGTCATCGCCCGTACGAGGTTCGGCGCGATGAGGCGCGGCGTGACCGAGGTGTCGACGACCTTCGCCCGAACCACCGCCTGCCCGGCGCAGGGGCCCTCGCAGCGCACCGGCTGGCCGTGTTGCCGCAGCCCCAGCTCGAGCTGCTCGAGCGCGGCTTCGCGGTGCGCGCCAGTCACCTCGAGCCCGAAGGTGGGCCCCGGCAACGTGAGCGCCGGAGGCAGGTCGCGCACCTGACGCAACGTCGTCTGGCAGGCGGTGGAGCAGCAGAGCGAGGCGACGACGAGGACGAACCGCGTGACGGTCATACGGCCGACTTCACCACACGGTCAGCGCTTCGCACGTTCGAGCGTGACGGCGACCCGCGTGGTGCCCTGCTGACAGGCCACCACGTCGGTGTGGGGCTGGTACCCCTGGCGCTCGACGACGACGGGCACGCGCTCTCCCTCGGTGCAGCTCCAGTCGGAGGACCAGGGCGTGGTGCCGACGAGCTCGCCCTTCACCTTCACCTTCGCGCCGTCGGGTGACGAGTCGACGAAGAGCAGCCGCCCCGGCCCGGGCGTGAGGGTGACGCCGTCTCCTTGCGACGGCGCGATGATGACGTTGGTGGGCTCGGCGCCGGCGCGCTTCGAGAGGCGCGCGTTCACCACGGGAATCGCGACCGCGAGCGTGGCCGCGAAGGCGAGCACCGCCGCGGCGAGCCTCAGCACCGCACTGCGTGAGAAGGGCGCGCTCACCCTGCCACCCGGAACGCTTCGTCGAGCGTCGTCAGACCGTCTGCGGCGCACTGCACGGCGGCGTGAAACAGCGGCACGGTGCCTTCCCGTCTGGCGAGCTCGAGCAACGCCTGCGTGCTCGGCGACGACCGGAGCGCTTCGCGCAGCGACGTCGACATCTCGAGCACCTCGAACACCGCGACGCGCCCGATGAAGCCCGAGCCGCCGCAGGCCTCACACCCGGCCGACCGGTAGAACGCGCTGGTGCCGAGGCCCTCGGCGGCGAGCCTCGCGGCCTGCTCGGTGGTGGGCGCCACGGGCGCGCGGCACGAGGGGCACAGCTTGCGCACGAGGCGCTGCGAGATGCTCGCCAGCGACACCGACGCGAGAATCGACGGCTCGACGCCGATCTCGAGCAGGCGGTTGAAGACGCCCGCCGACGAGTCGGCGTGCACGGTGGTGAGAATGAGGTGCCCGGTGAGCCCCGCCTGAATCGCGATGCCGGCCGTCTCGGCGTCTCGAATCTCGCCCACCACGATGATGTTCGGGTCCTGGCGCAGAATCGCGCGCAGGCCCGAGGCGAAGTCGAGCCCGGCGGCCCGGTTCACCTGCGTCTGCGCCGCGTTGGGCAGGCTCAGCTCGATGGGGTCTTCGATGGTGGCGATCTGCGCGTTGCCCAGCCGCGTCGCCTGCAGGTGCCTCAGCGCGCCATAGATGCTCGTCGTCTTGCCGCTGCCCGTCGGGCCCGTGAAGAAGATGAGCCCCTGCGGCCGCTGGAGGAAGCGCTCGAGCTGGCTGCGCACCTTCGCGTCGAGGCCGAGGTCGTCGAGCGTCGGCAGCTTTCGGCCGAGGCCGGTGAGGCGCAGCACGGCTTTCTCTCCGTGCTGCGTGGGCAACAACGACAGGCGAACCTCGACCTGCCCATCGCTGAGCGGTTGGCTGAACTGCCCGTCCTGGGGTGCGTCGCTCTTGTAGTGCACGAGCTTCGCCACCACCTTGAGGCGGTTGATGAGCGAGGTGAGCACCTGCGGCGTCAGCGTCGCCACCGGCTCGAGCTGGCCGTCGACGCGAAACGCCACCTCGGCGCCCAGGTCGGTGGGCTGCACGTGAATGTCGCTGGCGAGGCAGCGCGCGGCGCCTTCGAGCAGCACGTCGAGCACCTGCTCGCCCGACGAGCTGGGCGTGAGGGCGGTGGAGAAGGCGGCGCGCGTGAGGGCGAGGCGCTGCGGTGACGCGGCCAGCGCCGGCAGCGGGTCGAGGCGCGGTGAGACGGCCGAGCTCAGCGGCCGTGAGGCCTGGCCGGCGCCGAAGCTCAGCACCAGCAGCAGCCCCGCCAGCACGAGGGCGCCCACCACGAGGGGCTGGGTCACCGACGAGAGCACCAGGCTGCTCGAGGCCTCGGCGGAAGGGGGCGGGCCGAGGCCGCCCACGTCGGGCAGCGTCAACGAGAGGACGATGAGGCTGATGGCCAGCAGCGAGAGCGCGAGCAGGGCGCGGGAGACGGTCTCCACCCCCGCATCGTGCCACGGCCCGCCGGGGTACGCCCGCTTTCCCCCAGCTCCGACGCCCGTGCTACGAGGCGCCCGATGCGGAGCCTGTGGCTGGCGATGGCGATGGTGGTGGGCGCGGGGTGTTTCCCCTGCCCGCAGCCCCAGCCCCTCGCGCGCCCCGACGGTGGCACCATCACGTGCGTGCGGCCGACCGACTGCCCCAGCGAAGAGGGCGTGCTCACCTGCACCCAGACGCAAGACCGGCTCTACGAGTGCCTGGGCTGCGAGAACAACGTCTGCGTGCGCTGGGTGCCCGGAGCCTGCAGGTGACGCGCGCGCTGCCCCTCGTGCTCGCGCTCTTCTGGAGCGCCTGCAAACGCAACGACGCCCCGACGCACCTCGAGTCGGCCCGCACCGCGCTGTTCGAGCGCAAGCCCGAGATCGCGCTGAGCGAATACAAGCTGGCCCTCGACGCGCTCGAGCGGCACACGGGCCCCGAAGTCTCGCTCTACCGCGCGCGGGCGCTGCGTGGCGCGGCCGACATCTACGCCTTCGAGCTGCACGACCCGAAGCGCGCCGTCGAGGTGTACCGCGAGCTCATCACCACCTGCCCCGAGGCGCCCGAGACGATGGAGGGGCGGCTGCACCTCGCCGAGCTGTTGCGGCACGAGTTCCGCGACATTCGAGCGGCCATCGCCGAGCTCACCGCGGCGCTCGCCCGCAACCCGCCGCAGTCTGCCGAGCTCGCGTACGAGGTGGCGACGCTCTACTTCGAGCTGCGCGACTACCAGCAGGTCACCATCGAGGCCGACGTGGTGGCGCGAAAGTACGAAGCGAGCGCGTGGGTCGACGACGCGCTGTACCTCAAGGGGCAGGCGCTCTCGATGATGGAGGGGCGCCGCGTCGAGGCCCAGCGCGCGTACCAGGAGCTCATCGAGCGCTTCCCCGACTCTCCGCTGCGGGCGCACGCGCTCGTCGAGCTCGGGCGGCTCAAGGTCGACCAGGGCGAAGGTGAGAAGGCCATCGAGTACTGGGTCGAGTCGCTCAAGACGCACCCCGACCCGAAGGTGGTGCAGACGGCCATCGCGCGCGTGCGGGCGCACCTTCGCGCGACGACGCCCGAGACGGTGGGCGACCCGATGAAGGCCTTCGACTGGGGCGTGCCGGGCGCGGCCGTCGGTGAAGGTGGGCAGCCGCTCGTCTTGCCGAAGACGTCGGCCGAAGCTGTGGGCGCGTCGAAAGAAGAAGCCGCGCGAGAAGAGAAGTTCAACGAGCCCGGGGCCGCGCCGAAGAAGGCCGCGCCGACCACGCCGCATGGAGAGAGCAGCCTGTGACGACGCACCGCGCGTGGACGTTCGACCGCTTCGGGCCCTTCGGTGAGGTGCTTGCGCTGACGTCGCAGCCGCCGCTCCCTGCGCCACAACAGGCCGAGTGTCTGGTCGCCGTGAAGGCGGTGGCGCTCAACTTCCCCGACCTGCTGCTGGTCGCCGGGAAGTACCAGGTGAAGCCCGAGCTGCCCGCGGTGCCCGGCATGGAGGCGATGGGCGTCGTCGAGGCTGCGGGGCCCGGCAGCCGGTTTCGCGTGGGCCAGCGCGTCTCCATCAGCCTCGTCAACGGCGCCTTCACCGAGCGCGGCGTGTACCCCGATGCGTTCCTCTTGCCCGTGCCCGACGGCATGTCGAACGCGCAGGCCGCAGCGTTTCACGTCACGTATCAGACGTCGCTCTTCGGCCTCGACCACCGCGCGCACCTGCAGCCGGGCGAGACGCTGCTGGTGCACGGCGCGGCGGGCGGCGTCGGAACGGCGGCGGTGCAGCTGGGCAAGGCGCTGGGCGCGCGGGTCATCGCGACGGCGGGCGGAGCGGCGAAGGTCGCGGTCGCGAAGCAGTGCGGCGCCGACGACGTCATCGACACCCGCACCGAAGACTTCGTCGAGCGGGTGAAGTCGCTCACCGAGGGCCGCGGCGCAGACGTCATCTACGACCCCATCGGCGGAGAGACGTTCGACAAGTCGACGAAGGTGCTGGCGTTCGAAGGGCGGCTGCTGGTCATCGGCTTCGCGAGCGGCGTGATTCCCACGGTGGCGGTGAACCGGCTGCTGCTGAAGACCGCGTCGGTCGTCGGCCTGCAGTGGGGCATGTACAAGTTCGTCGCGCCCAAGAAGGTGGCGGCGGCGCACGAGCGGCTGTGCGAGCTGTTCACGAAGGGCCTCGTCGCGCCCGTCATCGACCCGAAGCGCTTCTCGTTCGAGCAGCTGCTCAACGCGCTCGCGCACCTCGAGTCGCGTGAGGCCGTCGGCAAGGTCGTCGTCGAGCTCGGCTGACTACTGCTGACCGACCCAGTCTGACTTCGCGCGCTCCTTCCAGCGCGTGCGAATGGCGGTGAGCGCTTCTGCAGGCAGCGGGCCCTGCTCGAGCAGCGCGGCGTTCTCGGCCCAGCGACCGGGTGACGAGCTGCCGACGATGGCGGTCGAGAGCCCCGGCTGAAACGCGGTGAAGCGCAGCGCGATGCCCACGGCTTCCTTCAGTGGGCGCTTCGTGAACTCGAAGTCGAGCGTGCGCAGCCGGCGCCAGTAGCTCGAGTGGTAGCCGTCGTCGGGCCCCTCGGCGCCGAAGCGCCACGCGACGTTCGCGACCGGCCGCTTCGCGATGACGCCCATCGACGCTTTCGCCGCCAGCGGCAGCGCCTGCTCGAGCACGAGCTGATCAGCCACGTTGATGCTCGTCTGCAGCGCATCGAAGCGCCCGCAGGCCACCGCCCACACCGCGGCGTCCCCGTCTCCGGAGTAGCCGATGAAGCGTGTCTTGCCTTCACGCTTGAGCGCCTCGAGCGCGTCGATGGCTTCGCCCTGCTCGAGCGTGTCGATGCCACACGAATGCAGTTGCAGCAGCTCGACACGGTCGGTCTTCAGCGCCCGCAGCGACTGCTCGAGCTGCGAACGAATGCCGCGGGCGCTCCAGTCACTGCGCGAGAAGCCGTCGGTCGCCCCGCACTTCGTGAACAGGTTCACCTTCTCGCGCCGGCCCACCAGCGCGCGGCCGATCAGCTGCTCACTCGCGAGGTACGCCGAGGCGGTGTCGATGACGTTCAGGCCCGCGTCGATGGCCGGGTGAAGCAGCGCGGCGACGGTCTGATCAGTCACGCCGCCGTCGAAGCCCAGCTCGGAGCCACCGAAGCCGAGCACGCTCACCTCGAGGCCAGTCTTTCCAAACATTCGTCGATGCATGTGTTCAGTGTCGGTCAAGGTGCGAGGCAGGTTGGGAGTTGAGACGTCGAAGCGGGTGACTCACAATGTGGCTCGCCTGACCACGACGCACCCGGAAACGAAGGTCGGTTCCGCGAGTCCGTGACGAAGAAAAGGGCCGGCAGGCGATCAGCAGCACGAAGGGGGAATCGGGCCGCCGGGGAAACTCGGTGGCCCGAGGTCTTTGGTGCTCACTGGCTCGGCGGAGCCGTCAGCGCCTGCGTCGCCTTCACCCGTCGCTCGAACGCCGCCAGGCCCTGCGCGTACTCGGGCTTGTTCACCAGCGTCGCCGCCTTCTCGTAGTTCGTGCGCGCGCCCGGCACGTCACCGAGCGACTCGAGCACCAGGGCGAGGTTGAAGTACGCGCCAGCGGTCTGCGGGTTCGCGAGAATCATCGCCTCGAAGGTGCGCTTCGCGTCGGCGAGCCGCCCATCCATCGCCTGGGTGATGCCCAGCTTGAACGGCGCGCCGTCGTCGAAGACGAGCCACTCGGTCTGCCGTGGGTGGAAGAGCTCGGCCGCGACCTCACCGGCGATGTCACTCACCAGCCGCTCGGCCACCACGTTGGGTGCGTCGCCTCCGACGAGGGCCGTCCTGTTCCGCTCCCGGCGCTGGGTGAGCGCGCGCCCGTCGGGCCAGGTCACGTCGGTGTCGACCACCACCGCCATCATCGGCCCGCTCTGCGACGGCACCAGCCGGGCGTCGCGCTCGTACAGCCGCACGAACGCGTCGACGGGCTCGCAGCTGCGCTCACCGCACATCTTCACCAGCACGAAGTGCGAGTCGGCGGCGAGGTCGTGGCGCACGCGCTCGCGCATCACCAGCCCGAGCCGCGAGTCGTGCGTCAGCACCGCCACCGTCTTCACCACGCCCAGCTGCACCTTCGCCGGAGCCCGCACCGTCAACGCCAGCCGTGGCCCACAGGCAGAGGCGACGATGGCAACCAGAAGCAGGAACCGCATCGCCTGTCACGCTACCGCTGACCATTCGGTCACGCATGCACTTCGACCCCGTTCTTGAGGGCCCACCCATCTGCTACACGCCCCGCCCATGGCCTCACCGTCGTCTGCCCCGCTCGGACCCCTCGACGTCACGAAGATTCTCACCGGCAAGCGCGTGCTGTTCGCGGGCGCCACCGGCTTCGTCGGCAAGGTGTCGTTGTCGATGTTGCTGCACCACTACGGCGAAGAGCTCGCGCACGTGTACGTGCTCGTTCG
>JAEUJR010000197.1 GCA_016793585.1 Archangium sp. | reverse complement strand
CGGTGTGCGGCTCCTGGCCGCGCTGCTCAAACATTACGAGGGCGACGTCGTGAGCGCGCTCGTCGCCTACAACAGCGGGCCGAAGACGAAGGCTCAAGTACCTTCGAATGGTGAGACACCCGAGTACGTCACGCGCATCCTCACCTACTGGCGTGAGCTCGATGCCAGCTTTGTGAAGCCCGAGACTCGACGTCGGTAGCCTTCAGGCTGTGCCAGCGAGTGCGGCCACTTCCTCGTGCACCAGGTTGCGTACGAGCCCGAGCTCCGATTCCTCTTTCAGCTTTCCCGACCGGAGCCAGTCGAGCTGTTGCTGCAGCAGCTCGAGCGCACTGGCCGAGAGTTTCCACGGCGTCAGCTCGTATGACTTGTAGTGCAACCCCATCGGTTGAAGCTGGTCGAGGCGACAAATCGACTCCACCGCGCCTCCAATCGGCAGCCGGTCGTACTGAAACTGCGCGTAGTGGAGGTGACGAATCCGCTGGACGAACTCTGGCGGCCATCCGCCCCGCGTGCCGCCTGCATCAACCCCGAAGTACGGCGCCACCAATGCCATCGGATGTCGCTGCCAGGCGACGCCCGGCGCGTCAGCCTTCGGCACCTCTTTCGACGTGGCCAACACCACTGCTGGTCGACGCCGCTTCGCGCGGAACACCGCAACGCACTCTCCAGGATTCAGCCCAAGCGCCGCAACCGGCAGGGGGTCACCAGTCGTCGTGCTGCCCACTTCGCGGAGCACGAACTCTGCGTTCTGGTGCTTGGTCTCGTCGAGTCGCTTGGCCTCGAGCACCCGCGGAACGGCCACGTCTGTGATGGGAACGACAGCAGGAAAGACGAGACGACCAACCTCAACCGCTGAAGACGTCGCCTTCTCCCACCACGTCTGCGCGCCCGAGAGAACGACCGCCTGCATGCTGTCGCGCGGGTAGCTATTCGTCATCGTCGTCCGGCCCCCTTCGCCACTCCGATGCCCAGATGTCTGGTGGGAACTCGACGACGCCTTCCAGCGCTGGCACTTCAGCGAGTTCGTGAAGAAAGGCCATGCCTTCTCGGTGCACTTCGTCGTCGGGAGGCGCAATCTCCACGCCCCTGCTTCGTTCGGCGATGGCTCGTTCCAGCCTTTTCGCGAGCTCGACTCGAGCGGCAGCCAGCCGCTCTTCGCGCTTCCTTTCTGCGCGCTTGCTCAGCTCGACCGGCGTTGCTGTTCCAGAGGCCACAAGATGTGCCTTCTGACGGAACTGCAACACCTGGCCCGGCGCCGCACGCAGCATCGGGCTCGTCGCATACGCGTGCTGCAGCAATGCTGTCGTGTCGGCCCCGTACGTCCGAACTGCACGCCGAACCGCAGTCGTCACCTCATCAGGCAACGTCCGACAAAGGCGACGCTCCAGGGCGCTGGCGTCCTCGTCATCGAGCGCGAAGCGGCTCGTCTCTCGTACTTCGTCTCGCCGCTCGTATGCGACGAAGCGCTCATCGGCCCGCACGGCCGCCATCGCCGGCGCGATTCGCTCTTCAGCCGCTCGTGCGTACGGCCCGAACTTGTGGAAGCGCCACTCAACGCCGGTAAACGACTCGCCGGTGGCTTCGGCGTGCGCGAGGTCGCCAAGGTAGGCGTACTTCAGCAGGTGAATGGGTCCCAGCTGTACGCTCTGCTCGCTCGCCAGCGCGAGGGCGTACTGGAAGACCTCTTCAACGCGTTGCTGGTCCACTTCGGACAACACTAACAATCAACCCCGCTCGGACACGTGCTCACGCAGCCCGTTTGACGCAACTGCGCCCTCCTCCTGAAACCCGCGTCTTCTTGCAAGCTTGGTAAGGTCCGCAGCGGCAGCACTGGGCATCCCCCCCGCTTGGTTGCTGCGCGAGCTCCCCGGCGGCTTGCTGCCTCGGAGCTCGCTTTTTCATACCCCTCTGAGGTGCCGCTTCGAGGGCTTGATGAGGCTCGGCTCGCTGCGCCACTCCTCCATCAGCAGGCGCAGCACATCGACTCGGGGAAAGCGGCGCAGGCCACCAATCGTCACCGTACGGATCCGCTTTCGCGCAACCAGCCCTCGCAGCTGGCCAACGCTCAGGCCCAGAATCCGCCGAACGTCTCGCGGCCGCACGAGGCCACACGAGGGAAACGGGGCCAGCGCGAGCAGCTTCCACAGCTCGTCGAGCACCTCGTCCACCTGACGGTGCGCCCGCAGCACTCCTTCGTTGTAGGCGGCTACGTCTTTCGCCGTCATCGGCATCGACGGCGGGCCCTTCCCCTCTCCTCGAATCAGTCGCATGGCCACACAGTAGTTGGTGACCCTGACACCGACTCAGCCCAACTGAGCTCGCAGCGCGTCGGCCGATAGGCGAAGCATCCGGCTCCATGTTCCAGACGGCAGGTCGCCCATCAGTCGACCCCCGACCATGAATCCCTGCGGCACGATGATGATGTTCCCGCCCAGCAGTCGATAGGCGTGCGGCCCGGCTGACTCGGACTGCTCATCGCGCACCTCCGCGAAGAGTTCCTCGAGCAGCCCGCCCTGGCTCCGTCCGATTGGAGGTTGGGAGCCGAGGCGCATGTGCAGCAGGGGTCCGCTTCGCGTCGCCATCATCCGCAGCTCCTCGGGAGCAAAGATGACAGGGACTCCCCCCACCTCGTCACGAAGGAAGCGGAGTTCGGCCACGTCACCATCCACGAAGTCAACGCCGTCGGCTGCGAGGTCGAACGCTTCATCTGCTCTGCTGTCCGGCAGCAGAACGATGTGTCTGGGAGCTTCTTCCACGACTCGACCCAGCACGCGACGAATCGCGACAGGCGTTCTCCATGTCGCGTCCACCGCTTCGCTCGTGAGCTCACTCAGCACACTCGTCATTGCCTGAAGGGACACAGCTCGACCGTACTCGGTCGATGACATGGAGAACCACACCCACGTCGACGAGCGACTGACGACTGCACGCAGTCCTTCTCAAGCCAGTCTGATGACTCGGCCGCGCTGAACGCGACGGTGCACATGCGCACCTCGGCCGAGTCACCGAACTACAGGTTCGCTGCCCGCTGTGCGCGCTTCGCGCGCAGCGGGCCCTTCTCCCACGTGGAGTGCACGACTCCGTCGCCCTCGCACGACAACAACAACAACGACAACAACACTGCCGAAAGCGCAGCGCTCATCGTCGTCGCATCCACTGTGGGAGAGGCCCGCGCACGACGCGCACGGCAACAGCAACAACCTGTTGGAGCTCCGCTGCGCTCCGCGCTCAGTGGGAGAGCCGCGCCAGCCCGAAAACGCCCGCCGCTTCTCCGCTTCGCTTCGGCCCCCGCTGGGGGCACAGCTCTGGGCTCGGGGCTGGCACGCCTCTCCCCCGCGGCCTTCATCGACTGCTTACGCGCCCCTGCGTCGCGGGGGCTGCGCCTGGCCTTCGGCCACCCTCGCGCTTCGCGCGACCCTTCGGGCTTCGGGGCTCGCTGGGCGCCCGCAGTCGGGGCCGCTGCTCCTTGGGGAGCGAAGTCGGGCCGCAAGGCACGACTCGCCGAGCCCGACGGTTTCGGGTCCCGCAACGCATGGAGTGCCGACATGGCCAGCAAGCAAGAGAAGAACGAACAGCAGAACAGCAACCGCGAAATCACCTTCACGAGCGGAGAGCGCCTCGTTGCGTACGCAATCCGTGAGCGCCCGCACAGCGCCTCGTCGTGGGTCCGCATCGGCAGCGCGTGGCTCAACCGCGATGGAAGCCTGAATCTGTACCTCGACGCGCTCCCGGTTGACGGGAAGGTGCACGTCCGTCGCCCGCCCGTGAACGAGGCCGCCGAGAAGAAGCCGACCGACGAGCAGTTGCCCGCCAGCAACTGACGCCCGCCGAGGCCGGGGCAGAGCATCGCCCCGCGCCTCACCACCTCTCGGAGCCACTCACCATGTTCCAACTCGCACTGCATGCAGGCGTTCTCGTCGACCTCCTCACTTCCATCGGCATCACCAGCCCGCGCGAACTCGCCAGCTACGCAGGGAACCTCGTTGTGTGCAGCGTCTTCGCCGTCACGCTTTGGCGCACTCTCATCTGGCGCGAAGGGGAGGAGTGATATGGCCCGCCCCGCAGAAGGTTCGAAGTACCGCGCGACGCAGGGCCTTCCTCTTGTCGGCGTGGCGAAGTTGATTCGCGCCGACGTGAAGGCCTCGGTGGCCGCTGGCACCTTGCCCCGTGGCCTCGCTGTCTCGGTGCGCGTGCGTCACAGCTCCATCGACATCACGCTGACGGCCGCGCCCTTCGAGATTCTCTCCCGCGCGCACGTGCTGGCCGTCGACGTTCTGTCTGACGTACACACCCGCATCAGCCGCTACACCCCGTTGACGTTGTGCGCCCTCGACCGCCTCGAAGACATCGCCAACGCGTACAACTACGACAACAGCGAGCCGGAGACGGACTACTTCAACGTTCGCTTCTACGGCCACCCATCGGTGTCCTACGTGCTCGAAGGCCAGGCACGCGCGGCGATGCGTCTCGCCATGGCTGACGCGCTCGCAGACCTGCGAGTCGAGTACGCCCACGCCAAAGCAACGATGCCGCCGGGGGAAGCGTCCACCTCGCTTGGAGACGCCATCCACTTCCGTTTTCACCCGCACGGCGTGGGCCTCAACGATTCTGACCGAACCATCATCGCCGCCTCGCGCGGTCGCAGCTGGGCCGAGCTCGTCGCGCAGTACGCACCCCCGCCGCCACCGCCCGCCTCGTTCGTCGTTGTCGACAGCAACCCGCTCGCGAAGCTCGAAGCGGAACTCGCCGAAGCCCGACGCCTCAACGCGGAGTTGCGCCGCCGTCACGGGCTCGAGGTGTGTCATGTCGCCTGAGGCACAGGGCCTGCTGTTCGACGCAGCGCCGTCGGCACGTACGTTTCCCTGTGACGACTGGGAGGCGGATGCAGACGGCTTCGTCTACCGGTTCGGCGCGCCGCTGTTCGCCCGCTTCCTTCCGCGCGACGACGCACGGCTCGACCAGGAGACGCGGGTGGGCCGCTTGCTGGCCGTTTCGCAGTACCGGCAGCTCCGGCGGCTGGAGCTGCTGGGCTGTCTGGAGTGGGCGTCCTACCAGCGCGTTGATGGTGGCCCGTGGCGCCGGTTCCCTCGCGGCTGCACACCGAGGACTCCCGTCATGGCGAGCGTCTCGGGCTTCGGTGTGGTGCGCACCGCCGCGACGATGCGGCTCCCTCGTCTCGGAGGCCGCTCATGATGACGGCCGACGTCGACGCCGCTCTGTGTTGCCCGCACGGGCGCGGCTGGTTCACCAACGCCGACACGCGCACCATCGAGCGTTGCGACGCGTGCCGGCGCTTCGCTGATGACGACGACGCAGCCCTCTTCGTCGCCGCGCTCGTCTCGTGCTGTGAAGACTGCGCCGCCGACTTCGACGAGACGACTCGGAGCAACGCGAACCCTTCCCTCTGCAGGGAGTGCTTCGATGTTGACTGAGGTGCTCACCTCGCTTCGCCGCGCGATGACTCCAGCTCGGCTCGTCTCGGGTGCAGCGCGCGCGGCCGTACAGCAGGCCGCCGTCGACTTCGCGTGCGGCGACCTCAAAGACGACGCGGCGTTCGAGCGCCTCCTCGTTGCCGTCGACGTGTTCCACGAAGCCGAGCGCCGTAGACGGAAAGAGCCGCCGCCTCTCGTGCCCTGGGGGCCGCGTGCCGGGCAGCCCCTCACGACGTGCAGCATTCCCGAGCTCGAGCGGCTCGAGCAGGCCCTGACGTCGAGCCTCCACAACGCCCAGAAGGCGCAGTTTCGCGAATCGAACCTTGCCCTTCGAGGCGCTGTCATCGCCGAACTCCGTCAGAGGCGCCGTTGAGCCTTGTGGTCGCTCAATCGATGTCAGCCCTGTCTGGTAAGCCTCGCCCTCGCATTCTCTCTGCCCAACGCCGTACAGTCCAAGGAGCCGCCATGCCCGCAGCCGCGAAGTTCGTCACGCAGGAGCAGCACCAGGCCCTCGCCGCCGAGGTGAGAACCCTCACGGAAGAGGTGAAGTCCAACACCCGCACCGTCGAGCGCCTTTCGGTCCGCGTGGAAGTCATCAGCCACGACTCCACCCATCTGCTCCGTGAGGTTGCCGACCTCCGCGAGGCGCTCACGTCCACCCGCGATGAACTTCGGGAGGAGCTCACTTCCACGCGCGAGGAGATTCTCCGCGTCATCGACGAGAAGCACGCGGTGCTGCTCTCAGCCATCATGCAGCTCGGGAAGAAGGCGCCGTGAAATTCCCTGCCTTGCTGGCCGCCCTTCCCTCGCTTCGACGCGCGCCCACCTCGCCATGGGACACCTCCCGTTTCCTCCGGTGGCTCTGTGAAACGCCGATGAGTCACGGCGAGCTGCTCGCCGGTCGCTTCGTGCTCGCCATTTGGAATCCCAGCACGGACTGGGTGGCCGAGGCGAAGGCCGACGGCATCGAAAACGCCACCGCCGCCAAGCGTTTCGACGTCATCGAGGCCGCTGGCGTCTGGGATGCGGCGCACCTCGCGGTGCTGCGCGCCTGGCTCGAGCACCCCGAGTTCCCCTGAAGCTGTGAGTCCGGCAGCACTGCCGGTGCAGGGCGAGGTCCGCCCGAAGCGCCTGTTCGGCGAGTCGTGTTCGCCGAGTGCTCCATCGCGAGCATCGAAGACCTGACGTCAAGGTCTGTTGGCAGGAACCGCAGCGCGGCAAGCGAGCCACCGCGCGAGGTCCGCACGACTGGCGACCGCAGCCCCGAGCCCAGAGCTGTTCCCCGACGGGCGAGCGAAGTGAAGCGGTGTCGAGAGCTGGCGCGGAGGCACCATCGCAGTTTCCAATTCAGGAGCAATCGAATGGGCCAGCTGAGAGCCTTCAAGTACCGCCTCGTGCCGACTGGGCCGCAGGCCGCTGAGTTCCGTCACACACTCGGCGCGTGCCGTTTTGTCTGGAATCGCACGCTGGCCGAGCAGCAGCGTCGGTTCGAGGCAAAGGAGAAGCGGCTGTCATTCCCGGACGCCTGTCGCGAACTCGCTATCTGGCGGCAGTCGCCCGAGACGCCGTGGCTTGCCTCCGCCCCGAGCGCTGCTCAGCAACAAGCGCTCAAGGACCTCGAGCGTGCCTACCAGAATCTCTTCGCGAAGCGCGCGCGTCGGCCGAGGTTCCGCCGCCGCGGTGACGATTCTGCGTTTCGCTTCGCAGCCGGGTTCGCGGTCGACATCGTCAACGGCCGCGTGAAGGTGCCGAAGCTGGGCTGGGTGCGCTTCCGCAACCACCGCCGTCTTGAAGGGAAGCCAAAGCAGATGACGATCAGCTCTCGTGCTGGCCGCTGGTACGTCAGCATCCAGGTGGAACTCGACGTGCCCGAACCGCAGCACCCGGCCCCGTCAGCGGCCGTTGGTGTCGACGCCGGCGTTGTGCACTTCGCGACGCTGTCGACGGGAGAGCACCTCGCGCCAGTCGCAGCCTTCAAGAAGCACGAGAAGCGCCTCGCGTGGCAGCAGCGGAAGCTGGCGCGGAAGCAGAAGGGCTCGAACAACTTCGCGAAGCAGAAGCGCGTCGTGCAGCGCGCTCACGTCCGCATGGCCGACGCTCGCGCCGACTTCTTGCACAAGGCATCGCATCGTCTCACGCGGGACTTCGGCGTCGTCGCCATCGAAGACCTCGACGTGAAGAGCATGACGCGCAGCGCGCGAGGCACAGTCGCTGCGCCCGGTCGCAACGTCCGCGCGAAGTCCGGCCTCAACAAGGCGCTGCTCAACCACGGCCTCGGTGAGTTCCGTCGGCAGCTCGAGTACAAGGCCGCCTGGCGCGGAGGCGTCGTCATCGCCGTGCCGCCGCATCACACGTCGCAGACGTGCCCCGTCTGTGGCGTCGTCGATGCTGCGAGCCGGCAATCGCAAGCGGAGTTCCGCTGCGTCGCCTGCGGCCACGCCGCCAATGCCGACGTCGTCGCGGCCCGCAACATCCTCGCTCGTGCTGTCGAAGTCGGCCGAGCCGCAGCTTGAGACTTTTCAGGGCGAGGTCCGCCCGAAGCGCCTGTTCGGCGAGACGTCTTCGCCCAGTGCTCCATCGCGAGCGAGCATCAAAGACCTGCAGTCAGAGGCCTGCTGGCAGGAACAGCGCGGCGAGCGAGCCACCACGCGAAGTCAGTACGAACTGGAGACCGCGAGGCCAGCTTGAAGCGCGTGCGTGCGCGATGCCGGCGCGAAGGTGGTGGGCATCGACACCGATACGGCTCCACCGATCGCGGGTGCCACGTGGGTGTTGCCCTCCCCGCTGACTTGTCGCTACGAAGGCGGTCTGGGCGAGAGAGCTGCCTTCTTTTGCGGCTCGTGCCTCGCTGTTCCTGGCGAGGCCTTGCCCAGCATTCGTTTGAGGAGGTGTGCTGTGGGCTATGTCAAAGCGCAGGTCGGTCTCTCGAACCCCAGCAAGCCGGCCCTCGCCGCGCTCGACGTCTCCGCGCTCGTTGATACTGGCTCGCTGATGCTGTGCATCCCTCAGCACGTGCAGCTCCAGCTCGGCCTCGAGCAGGTCGAACTTCGCGAAATCTCCACCGCCGACGGGGCGCGGCACGTCGTTCCCTACGTTGGCCCGGTCCGTGTCGCCTTCAGCAATCGGCAGTGCTTCGTAGGTGCGCTCGTTCTTGGCGACGAGGTGCTTCTCGGTGCCGTCCCCATGGAAGACATGGACCTCGTCGTGCTGCCTGCAGAGCACCGTCTCGCCGTGAACCCCGAAAGCCCCAACATTCCGCACGCGCGGGTCAAGTAGCCGCTTGCTGGAGTCCATCGTCTCGACGCCGTGCTCCGTGGTGATGCCTTGGCCGCGTTAGAGCGTTCCCCGCTGAACCTGCGTGCGCTACACCGCTCCGCATGGCCGAAGCGGATAAAGCCGTGCAAATCAATCTCAGGTGCACGTTCGACGAAGAGCGCGCCCTCGAGGCGGCGTGTGCTGCGCTCCGCATCACGCAATCGCAGCTCGTCGAGCTCGCCCTCATCCAGGCATCTACAGACCTCGGCCTGCAGCTGCTCGACGACACCGCGCCGCGCCTGAAGCCAGGCTACGTGTGGCCGTGGGAGCCCAAGCGGCCGGACGGCGAAAGCGCGAAGGCTCGCTTCGTCGCCTACGTCCCCGCGCTCATCTACCCAACCATCGAAAGCGCGGCCTGGGCAGTGCGTCTCTCCGTGCCGCTCTACGCCATCGGCGCCGCCCTCCGTCTCGTCGCTCGCGCGAAGCTCATCAACGAGCGCCGGCAGAAAACAGAGCCGAAGAAGTTCAACGCAGCGCTCGCAAAGGTCGACCTGCCCTACGACTTCGACGCGCTCGCCAAGACGCACCGCGACTGAGGCCGAGGCCGCTTCAGCACTACCAACGAGCCTTGCCTCTGGAAAGCGTCCATGCCAGCTTTAGAGCGTCCATCGCTCCACCGGAGGTTGCATGAATCGCATCGCTGCTCTCTCTCTCGTTCTGTTGCTCGGCTGCCCTGGCCGCCCGCCTGTTGAGCCGCCGCCGGCCGACCTCGGCGTCGTCGCTGGCCGCGTCATTAAGGGCCCCGTGAAGGAGGCTGCCGTCACCGTCTACCGGCTCGACGGCTTTCGACGCGGCGTTGCTGTCGGCACTGCGACCACTGACGCCGAGGGGGCGTTCCGCGTCCCGGTCGGCACCTCGACGGGCCCCTTCCTCGTCGTCGCCGTTGGCGGCAACTACGTCGACGAGGCGACGGGCGTCACGGTGCAGGCGGGCACCGCTGAGCTCACCGCGCTCGTGCCCGTCTTCGAAATCGAGACGAAGCTCGAGCAGCTCCGCATCACTCCCGTTTCGCACCTGGCCGCGACACTCGCCCTCTTCTGGGCTGAGGCTGAGCAGCGCCCTCTCGTCGACACCGACGCCGAGGCGTGGACACGTCTCAACAAACACTTCGGTGCTCTCGACTGGCGCACCGTCACGCCACGCGATGCCACGGCCTCGATGGGCGCAACCCTTGCCGACGACGCGACCAAGTCAGGCGTGCTGCTCGGCGCGTTGTCGATGCAGGCGCGCCTCGTGTCTGAAGCGGCAGGCCTGACGCCTGGCGGGAGGGTCAACCCTTCGACCGTTGTCTCCGCTCTCGCAGACGACCTCACTGCTGACGGCTTTCTTGACGGCATCGGCACGCGCGGGCAACTCGTGCTGCCGCTTGGCGGCCAGGTGAAGCCGATGGCCCCCACTGCCACCGCCGTCGACGGCCAGACGGCTCGAACGGCGCTCGGCCAAGCCCTCGCTCGCTTCATCACGAGCGACCGCAATGCGACGGCCGTCACCGTTGCCGACGTGCAGTCACTCGTCCAGGCGCTCGCCACGAACGCCGACCCCCGACTTTTCCGCGGCAGCTCCGTCGAGGCCGACATCGAGGCGCCCGCTCTCACGTGGGTGCGCCCCCAGGCCAACGCAGGTGTGCGTGGCACCATCGACATCGAGCTGACCGCGACCGACAACCGTGAGCTTCGGTCGCTCGTCTTCACTGCGCCCGCGGCGCTCGTCGCCACCTCGCCCGTCATCGCGGCTGACAGGACGACGGGACGACTCACGGCCACCCTCGACGTTTCGGCGCTGATGGACGGGCCGCTCGAGCTCGCGGTGAAGGCCATCGACGCCGCCGGCAATGAGACGACGTCGAAACGCACCATCATCGTGTCGCAGCG
>JAEUJR010000158.1 GCA_016793585.1 Archangium sp. | reverse complement strand
CCAGTTAAGCTGCTCGAACCGTGGAGCAGGTGTCTCCACCACGCACATGGCCGCCGGAGAGCTCGCTCGAAAACAAGCTGTGCGCTCGCGCGTGCTCCGCGTTCGGCGGCACTTGAACCTCGCGGTGTGGCTCGACGCGGCCGTGGTGCCGGTGTGGGTCGGCGTGACGGCCTTCGTCCTGTGGCGCGTCTTCGTGCAGCGCGCGCTCGTTCCTTCGGCGCTCGGGCTGTTCGTTCTAGGCGTGGCGTTCTCGTGGTGGCGTGGCCGCTCGAAGCGGGTGAGCGAAGACGCCGCAGCGGTCGTGGCCGATCGTCAGGCCGGTCTCGGCGGTCTGTTGCTCACGCGGCTCGAGGTGCCCATCGGCGGTTGGGAGCTCGACCTCAACACCCGCCTCAAGACGCTCCCGCTGCCCGACATCGACGTGCGGCGGCAGGTGTCGATGCTGGTGTTCGCGTTCGTCTTTCTGCTGGTCGGCTTTCTGGTGCCACAGACCGAGCGGCCCGTTCGTGCGGTGAACGCGGCGGCGGCGACGCGGGTCGAGACGCTCGCCGAGAAGCTCGAAGCGCTCGCGAAAGAAGAGCCCGCCGACGAAGCCGCACGCGCCGAGCTCGAACGGCTCCAGGAGGAGCTGCACGATGGAACGTTCGACGCGACCGATTGGGAAGCGGCGGACTCGCTCGAGAAGTCGCTGGAGCAGAAGGCCGCTGACGCCGCGGCGGAGTTGTCGCGCGCAGAGCAGGCGGCGAAGGCGCTCTCCGACGCCGTCGCGCAGAGCCAGGCGAGTGACACCGCCGAGCGGGAGCGTGACGAACTCGAGCGCGCGCTGATGGCGCTGGAAGAGTCGGCTGGCTCGTCCGATGCCCAGCAGGGACAACAAGGACAGCAAGGACAGCAAGGACAGCAAGGCCAGCAGGGCCAACAAGGACAGCAAGGTCAGCAAGGCCAGCAAGGCCAGCAAGGCCAACAAGGCCAACAAGGCCAACAAGGACAGCAAGGCCAGCAGGGACAACAAGGACAGCAGGGCCAGCAAGGACAGCAAGGTCAGCAGGGCCAACAAGGACAGCAAGGCCAGCAGGGCCAACAAGGTCAGCAAGGTCAGCAGGGCCAACAAGGTCAGCAGGGCCAACAAGGACAGCAAGGCTCGAGTCCTTCACAGCGCATGTCGAGCAAGGCGCGCTCGATGAGCGGCAGTCAGGCTGATCAACTCCGCAAGGCCCTCGAGCAGCGTCGGCAGCAGCTCTCGAATTCCTTCGGTCAGGGCAACCAGTCCTCCGGCTCGCGCGGCCAGCAGCAGCAATCGCGCGGGCAGGGTCAGGGGCGAGGGCAGGGCCAGCAACAGCAGAGCGGCGAGAACGGCCAGAGTGGAAGTCAGGGGCTCGACCCCAACGCGGCCGGGCACGCGTCACGACAGGTCGACCCGAGCGCCGGTCACGGCCCTGCCTCCGACACGCCGCTCGTCTTCGGCAACGACGCCGAGATGGACCCCGACCGGCTCAAGTTCGAAGCGCTGCCGAAGGGCAACGGTGGCGAGGCCGAAGAGCTGTACGGCTTGAAGGCGGCCAACCCGCGCGTGGGCCGTCAGCCCCTGAACGGTGGAACGACGAGCGGAGCCGCCACCGGAGACCAGGCGCCGGGCGTGGGTGAGACGCCGATGCTCCCGAAGAACCGGGCGCTCATTCAGAAGTACTTCGATACCAGGCAGTGACGGGGAGGATTCGTGGCCGACGTGTTGAGTCCCAACGAAGTGGCGGGCGCGGTCGAGGCCATCTCGATGTTGAAGGGCGGCCTGTCGAAGGTGCTGCTCGACCAGGAGACCGTCGTCGACCGCGTGGTGACGGCGGTGCTCGCGCGCGGTCACGTGCTGCTCGAAGGTCTGCCTGGCCTGGGAAAGACCGAGCTCTGCAAAGGCCTCGCGAAGCTGCTCGGGCTGCCGTTCAAGCGCGTGCAGTTCACGCCCGACCTGCTGCCGGGCGACATCACGGGCACCTACGTCATCGACGGTGAGACGCGCTCCTTCACCTTCAGGCCAGGGCCGCTGTTCGCCTCCATCGTGTTGGCCGACGAGATCAACCGCAGCTCGCCCAAGACGCAGTCGGCGCTGCTCGAGGCGATGCAGGAGCGCAGCGTCACCGTGCTCGGCACGACGCACCCGCTGCCGTCTCCGTTCTTCGTGCTCGCGACCCAGAACCCCATCGAGCTCGAAGGCACCTACCCGCTGCCCGAGGCGCAGCTCGACCGCTTCCTCTTCCGCGTGAACGTGCCCGCGGTCGGCGCGAAGACGATGGCGTCGATTCTCACGCAGCGCGTTCGGGGTGCACCGCCGGCGCTCGACGCGGTCGTGACGGCCACCTCGCTCGACCAGCTCTTCTCGGTCGTCGACCGCGTGCACCTGCCTCAGCCCGTCGCCGAGTACATCGGTCGCCTCGTCGAAGCCACGCACCCCGCGACGAGTGGAGCACCGGCTTCGGTGAAGCGCTTCGTGAAGTACGGCGGCTCTCCGCGTGCAGCGCTGGCGCTCGCGGCGTCGAGCCGTGCCTGGGCGCTCTCGAAGGGAAAACCCAACGTGGGCTTCGACGAGGTGCGTGAGCTCGCGCCGGCCGTGCTCAACCACCGCCTGGTGCTCTCGTACGAAGCCGGGCTCGAGCAGGTGGGCTCGGCGAAGGTGGTCGAAGAGCTGGTCGCGCAGGTTCCGGAGATTCCGCGGTGAAGCGCGCGCTCGTCTTCGCGCTGCTGCTGCTCTCGCTGCCCGCGCTCGCGCGCCGCCCACCCCGTGCTTCGTCTGCCACCGTCTCGACGCCCACCACCTTCGGCACGTTCAACTACCAGTTCTCGCAGACCGAGCGCATCGAGGTGGCGTCGGGCAAGACCATCGTCTCGGCCATCGGCCGCGGCCACACCCCGTGGATGGGGTGGTTCCCGCTGCGCCTCAGCATCGACAACACGATGGGCCCGAAGCAGACCGTGAAGCTCACCTTCCGCACGTTCGGCGGCAACGGCGGCAACACCGAGGTGAGCCGCTCGGTCGAGGTCGAAGCCGGCGCCCGCGTGGCCTTCTCGATGCCGGTGCCCGCCGAGAACCGCTACGGCAGCCTCGAGGCGTCGAGCCCGGTCATCGGCAAGCAGTCGGGGCAGGTGAGCTTCACCAGCATCTACGACCGCAACCGGCTGGTGCTGGCGTACGGCACGCCCGAAGCGTTCGAGGCCTTCGTCGGCCAGAAGCCCGACAACACCAGCGGCGAAGACCAGGTGCTGACGATGCCGCTCGAAGAAGCGCCGACCGAGCTCACCGCGTACCTCGGCACGCACGCCGTCGTCATCGCCGACCCGCGCGGCTTCGAGGGCCTCAACGAAGCGCAGCGCCGCGCGCTCGAGGCGTGGGTCGCGACCGGTGGAACGTTGGTGCTGGGGTCGTTGCCGCGCACGGCCGGCGCGCTGCCGTTGCTCGCGGGAGAAGACGCGATTCAGTCGTACGGCCTGGGCTCCCTCGCCCTGCGCTCCGAGTCGGTCGGCCTGCAGCAGGTTCCCGAGGCGCACCTGCCGGTCGCGCCCATGGGCCAGCAGGAGACGGCGCGACGCTACGCGACGAACGGCACTGCCTCGTACACGGCCCTCTTGCCACAGGCGCTCGTGCCGGTCGGCCGGTTCCTCTTCATCATCACGCTCTTCACCCTGCTCATCGGGCCGGGCAGCGTGTGGATCGCGCGGCGCCGTGGGCCTGCGGTGCTGCTCGCCACGATTCCTGCGACGGCCTTCGCCACCTGCGTCGTCATTCTCGGCTCGTCGCTGCTGCTCGACGGCTTCACCGTGCACGGCGCGACGTACGGCTACACGCTGCTCGACCGCGCGCACCACCGTGCCATCACCGTCGGCCTCAACGCCTGGTACGCGAACCTCGCGCCGCGTGGCGCCAGCTTCGAGTCGACGACCGCCCTCATCGCGCCGCAGCGCTCGGGTGACGCGACGCCCGTCGACGTCGAGTGGGGAGACGGCGCGCGCTACCACTCGGGCTTCATTCCTTCGCGCACCTATCGCGAGTGGGGCGTGGCGTCGGTCGAGGCCACGCGTGCGCGGCTGGTGGTGAAGGCGACGGGAGAGGGCTTCTCGCTGCAGAACGCGCTCGGTCATCGCCTCGCCGTCGTCTGGGTGCGCGTGGGTGACGAGCTCTTCGTCGCGACCGACGTGCGCGACGGCGGCGAGGTGCGGTTGCAGCACGACGACCGCGTCGACGAGACGAGGCTCGACCTGCCGGGCAGCCGACGCTTCGTGGAGTCTCAGTGGCGCCCCCTGGTGATGGCGCCGCTCGGTGACGGCGAGTTCCTCGCGAGCGTCGAAGGCCGCGGGTTCGTCTCGACGGGCGGCGTCGCGATGACGCTGCACGAAGGCCGGCACGTGGTGCGCGGAGAGGTGGAGCGATGAGCCTGCTCGAGGTGCGGCACCTGTCGCGGTTCTACGGCGCCCTGCGCGCGGTCGAAGACGTCAGCTTCTCGCTCGACGAGGGCACCATTCTCGGGTTCATCGGCCCGAACGGCGCGGGCAAGTCGACGACGATGCGCATTCTCGCGACGCTCGACGTGCCGACGGCCGGTGAGGTGCTGCTCGAAGGCAAGAGCGTGGTCGAGCGGCCCGACCTCTCGCGCCCGCTCATCGGGTACATGCCCGACCGCTACGGCACGTACGACGACATGACGGTCTTCGAGTTCCTCGACTTCTTCGCGCGTGCGTACGGGCAGAAGGGCAAGGCGCGCGTCGACCGCGTCGACTCGGTGATGGACTTCACGGGCCTCATGCCGCTGAAGGACAAGCTCACCAGCGAGCTGTCGAAGGGCATGAAGCAGCGCGTGGCGCTCGGGCGAACGCTGCTGCACGACCCGAAGCTGCTCATCCTCGACGAGCCGGCCGACGGCCTCGACCCCCGCGCGCGCATCGAGCTGCGAGAGCTGCTCCGCGCGCTCGCTGCGCAGGGCAAGGCGGTGCTCATCTCGAGCCACATTCTCACCGAGCTCAGCGAAATCTGTGACAGCTGCGCCATCATCGAGCAGGGCAAGCTGCTGGCGACGGGGCCGGTCTCCGAGATTCTGCACCGCTCGCAGGGCGCGGCGCCGTCGACCGAGGTGCAGCTCAAGCTCTTCACGACGGCCGAGACGCTCGAAGAGGCCGCCCGCCGCGCCGAACGGCTGTTGCTCGAGCAGCCGCTGGTGAAGAGCGTCGTGCTCGCGCAAGACGTCATTCGCGTTCGGCTCGAGCTCGACGCCGGCTCCAACGCGAGCGCGGTGTGGGTCGACGAGGCGTGCGCGCGGCTGCTTTCGGTGCTCGTGCGTGAGTCGATTCCGGTCTGCAGCTTCCAGACGCGGCAGCTCGACCTCGAAGACGCCTTCCTGCACGTGACGAAGGGCAGGGTGGCATGACGACCGAAGCGATTCCGGCTCCGGCGCCAGCCACACCGCTTCGTCCGCCCGACGCGCTCGACGTGTTCGGTGAGAAGCTGGCCGACCGCATCAACCCCATCGTCGTGAAGGAGCTGCGGCAGCACCTGCGCACGCGCACCTTCTGGGTCTTCTTCTCGCTGATGCTGCTGGCCTGTCTGGGCATCTCGCTGGTGGCCTTCGTCACCGCCGAAGAGAGCGAGAAGGTCGGCCTCGTCACCTTCTTCGCGTTCTACGTGGCGCTCTCGGGCGTCGAGCACTTCGTCATTCCCTACACGGCGTACCGCTCGATGGCGCGCGAACAGGAGGACGAGACGTGGGTGCTGTTGTCGCTCACGGGCCTCGGGCCGCGGCGCATTCTCGCGGGCAAGCTGTCGAGCTTCATTCTGCAGGGGGCGCTCTATGCCTCGGCGGCCGCGCCGTTTCTGCTCTTCAGCTACTACCTCAACGGCATCGACCTGCCGACCATCGCCATCGCCGTCGCGCTGGGCGCCGCGTTTCAGGTCTTTCTCGTGTCGGTCTCGGTGAGCCTCGCGACGCTGGCCGAGTCGAAGCTGGTGCGCAGCCTGCTGCACTTCGTGGTGCTGGGGTCGCTCGGCATCGGCGCCATCACCGGCACCAGCATCACCATCGGGCTCAGCGAAGAGCTGCGGAAGAGCTCCATCGGGCCCGAGTTCTGGGTGGGCTCGGGCAGCGCGTTCTTCGCGATGGTGTCGACGGCGTTGCTGCTCTTCGAGTCGGCGGCCTCGCGGCTGTCGATGCCGACCGAGCCGTACGCGCGTGGGCCGCGGGCGCTCTTCACGGTGCAGGCGCTCGGCGGGCTCGCGGCCTTCGTCATCGCCTGGCTCGTCGACGGTGACGACGACATTCTCGCCGCCGCAGCCGTCAGCCTCGCGGCGTACCTCGCGTTCGTCGGCCTCTTCGTCGCGTCTGACCGTGACTCGATGGCGAAGAACCACTGGGCCCAGAACGGGCGCTTCTCGTTGCTGGCGCCAGGAGGCCTGCGCGGCTTCGTGCTGACGATGCTGGTGATGCTCATCGGCACCTCGGTGCTGGTCGGCTGCTACGGCCAGGAGACGAACACCGACGCGGGGGTGCTCAACCTCATCGTCGGGGCGCCGGCGTACGTGACGCTCTACCTCTCGGCCGCCATCGTCATCGCCCGGTGGATTCCGCACCCGCCCTGGCAGACGCCGGCGATGGTGCGGCTCGTGGGGCTGGGGCTCTTCACCGTGGGCTCGGGCGTGCCTCCGCTCGTGGGTGCGGTGGTGAGTGAAGGCGACGACCGCTCTCTCAACATGCTCAACCCCATCGTGGGGCTGGTGAACCTCGCGCGTGACGGCAGCGACGCCATGGTGCAGGTCGTCGTGGTGTGGGCGGTGGCGGCCATCGTCGCGGTCGGCGCCTTCCTGCTGCTCCTCAAGAAGGACGTTCGCTGGGCGTGAGCGCGACTGTCTCCATCGCGCCGGCACCGGCGCTGCCGTGGAACGAACGGGTCGCCGAGTGGGCCGGGCCGCTCGTCGTCAAAGAGGTGCGCGGCGGTCTCAAGTCGCGCGCGTTCGGCGTGGCCTTCGGGTTGATGCTGTTCGCCGGCTTCGTGGTGGTGCTCGTCAACGCGGCCATGGCCGGTAACTCCAACGAGCCGCGTGGCGCCTACGCCTTCATGGGCATG
>JAEUJR010000121.1 GCA_016793585.1 Archangium sp. | reverse complement strand
CTCCGTGCGGGCCGGCGTCGCGCGTGTTCGCCGCAGAGCCCACCAGCGTCACCATGGTGCCGGGCGCGAACCACGGTTCGAGCGTCGTCTCGTCGGGCACACCACCATCGCGCGTGACGTTGCTGCAGACGCGCGGCTTGCCGTCGGCCGAGAAGCCGTCCCAGTCGTCGCGCGCGTAGGCCCACTTGCCCGCGTGCACCGAGGTCGACGGGCACCGCTGCAGGCTGCGCTGCATCTGCGGGCCGTACTCGGGCGCGTCGGCCGTCGAGGGCGTGAGCGGCACCGAGAACCACTCGCGGCTGAACTCGAAGAGCGTCGTGTAGAACTCGGGCTTGCGCAGCGTCGCGTCGATGTACGTGTCGACGAAGGCGCGCTGGGCGGCGTCGTCTCCTGCCGCTTCGAGCGCCGCGTAGTCGTCGTCGGTGGGGGGAGCGCCCGTCAGCGCCAGCGCCGCGCGCCGCAGCAGACGCGTCGGTGGCAGTGCGTCGTTCTCCTGGCCGGCGTCGGCCTCCGGGGCGTCGCACAGGAAGCCTGCGTCGACCTCAGCGCCAGGCCCCACCCCCGGCGGGCCTCCATCGATGCGGCCCGTACAGGCCGCGAGCAGCACCACCCAGCAGAGTCGTCGCACCCTCGAATGGTGCTTGCTGTCTTGACGCCGGGCAAGCGCGGCTGACGCGAGTGTATGGGAAGTGTGCGATACCCTTGACGAACGGCACATTCGTCAAGCGTGGTGTCAGGGCGTAGCGTGGCTGTGGATGAGGTCCGTCGAACAGATTCTGCGGCACTCGGGTGAGCTGCAGCAGGCGCGCTCGTTGGCCGACTTGATGCGCACGACGGGCTCCGCGGTGAGCGCGATGACGCGCTACCACTCCGCGTGGATTGCCTGGTTCGACCCCGACCGGCCCGCCGAGCTGCGCGTGCTGGCGGCGAGCGGGAGCGTCGAAGCCACCATCTGGGAGACCTCGCCCGTCGTGCCGCGTGGCACCGACGCGATGATCGAAGAGATCGCCGCGGGCGGGCAGGTCGTCGTCGTCGAAGACGCCCGCACCGACCCGCGCACGAACAAAGAGATGGTGGCGCGCTTCGGCAACCGCACCATCGTCAACGTGCCGGTGGTGTTGGGCGGCTCGGTGCGGGGCATGCTCGGCACCGGCTCGTTCGGCGACGAGGGCGTGGTGGTGCCGACGCCGCGCGAGCTGGAGTCGCTCGCCATCTTCGCCAGCCAGCTCGCGCCAGCGTTCGACCGGGTGCACGCGCTCGCAGCCCAGGCGAAGGCCGAAGAGGCCCAGCAACGCCTGCACGGCCACCTCGAGAGCCTGCAGCGGGTCGAGCTCATGGGCGTGCTTGCCGCGGGGGTTGCGCACGACCTGAACAACCTGCTCAGCGTGGCGCTGTCGAGCCTCGCCAGCATCGACCGCGGGCCGCTCGGTGAAGACGCCGAGGCCATGGCCGACGCGACCACCGCGCTCGAGCGCATGCGCGACATCTCGAAGCAGCTGCTGCTGCTCGGCCGTGAGCGCTCGGGCCCGCACCAGCCGCTCGACCTCAACGACAAGGTGGCCAGCACGCTGGCCCTGGTGCGCCCGTCGATTCCCCGTTCGGTCTCGGTCGTGCACGCGCACGGCGCCACGCCGATGGTGGAGGGCGACCCGGTGCAGCTCGAGCAGGCGGTGGCCAACCTCGTCATCAACGCGCGCGACGCGGTAGGCAAACAGGGCCGCATCGAGCTGTCGGTCGACGAGCAGCTGCTCGACGAGGTGGCCGCGCGCGGCGTGTCTGGCGGCAGGCCCGGGCGGTTCGCGCGCGTGCGGGTCTCCGACACGGGCCCGGGCATTCCCCGTGAGCTGCAGCGCCGCGTGTTCGACCCGCTCTTCACCACCAAGCCCCTGGGCACGGGCCTGGGCCTCGCCGTCGTCTCACGTGTGGTCGAGCAGCACCGCGGCTTCGTCTCGGTGCACAGCGAGCCCGGCCACGGCGCGACGTTCGAGCTGTACCTGCCTTCGCTTCAATAGCCGATCGAGCTCGAGCTCTTCGGTGAGAACGCGAACGCGCCGTAGTCGGCCCGCAGCGCCTTCACGCACGGCTTGCCCGCCACGTCTTTCGCACCGGGCGCGAACGCGTTCGCGTCGCCTTTGCCCACGGCCATCGACGACTCCGACAGCTCGTACGGCTCCGTGCCGCCGGTCGCGAAGCCCGCCGCGCCATAGAGGCAGTCGGTGCCGAGGCCCTTGCTCCACTCGGGCAGCAACGACTTCGTGATGGTGAGGGTGCCGGGAAACTTCGGCCAGTTGAAGATGACGCTCGCGGCCTTCGCGCGCTCCGAGACGATGCAGTGCGAGAGCGTGACGGTGGGCGCGCGGGTGGTGGTGCCGGCGATGGCGAGTGCGCCGCCGTTGGCGTTGTCTCCCAGCACCTTGTTGTCGGCGAAGGTGCACGCGAACACGTCGACCTTCGCGCCCTCTTTCACGCGCAGCGCTCCGCCCTCGACGGCCGCGTTCTGAATGAGCGTGGAGTGCTCGAGCCGCAGCTCGCCCGCCTCGTCGACGAGAATCGCGCCGCCCTGCCGGCCGGTGTTCGCTTCGAAGCGGCAGCGCGAGACGAGCGCGGTGGCGTTGCCGATGAAGAGCCCGCCGCCGCCGTACGCCGGCGCCTTGTTGAAGCGCACGACGGAGTCGGTCAGCTCGAGCCGGCCCTTCTCGAGCGCGATGCCGCCGCCGGGGTCATTGCCCGCGCCGCCCACGATGGTGCAGCCCGAGATGCGCACGAGGCCGTCGGTGGTGATGCGCACGCACGGGCCTGCGTGCTTCGCGTCGAGCACCACCTGGCCGCGCGCGAGCAGCGTGATGGGTTTGTCGATGAGCAGCGTGCCGGTGTACCGCCCGCCGGGAATCTGAATGGTGTCGTTCGGCTTCGCGTCGCGCAGCGCCAGAGCAAGATCCATGGCGACGACTTAGTCCGATTCGTCGCGGCGCTCGCGTGCAGAAACGAAAACGGGGCGGAGCCACAGAAGCTCCACCCCGTGAAGAGCCGGCGTGAGCCGCCTCAGAAGCCGATGTTCACGCCCTGGTAGAGCTTGCCGAAGTCTTCGAGCTTCATCTTGAAGATGCCGTCGTCTTTGCCATCGCTGCCGTGCTCGTGGCTACCCCACGGGTTGCGCAGCTGAATGTACTTCTGGCCACCTTCTTCGACGGCGCCGAGCACCGTGTACATGTGCCACGCGTAGACGCCGGTGCCGTTGTAGTCGACGCCCGAGTCCTTGCCGTGCGTCGGAGCTGCCATCGGCTTGTGGCCTTCGGCGCCGCGCTTCACGTTGGTGTACAGCGCGTCGAGGCTGCCGGTCGACGAGCTCCACGAGGTGCTCTTGCCGGTGAGCGCCGTCATCACGGCGCTCGCCTGGCCGCCGTTGCCGATGGCCTCGTAGCCGCCCTTCCACTGTGCGTAGGCCTTCTCGAGCAGGCCGACCCACATCTCGTTGCCGGTGCGCGACTTGGCGTAGCGCTGCGTGCCCATCGAGCTCTGCGCGAGGTCGCCGTCGACGGTGATGAGCTTCTCACGGCCGTTCTCGTAGAAGCGCACGGTGTACGTGTTGTCGCCGTTGTTCTTGATGGCGTTCTTGATGATGTCGGGGTTCGCGTGCGCGAGCGCCGAGAGGCCGGCCGCGAGGTAGCAGTCGCCGATGCTGCCCTGCACCACGTCGTCGTAGCTGATGCTGTCGACGTACAGCTGGCCGTTCTGCACCGGCTTCCACGTGGTGTCGGTCGTGTGCTTCGTGAGCACCGTCGGGTCGGCGAGGTCCTTCGGGGTCGGCGGAGGCGGGGGCGGCTGCGGCGTGGGCGGCGTGATGACGTTCGTCGTGCCGAGGAAGCGCTGCAGGTCTTTCTTGCCGCCGTTCGAGAACTTGTCGCCGTGCTGCTGCAGCAGCGCCGTCAGCTCGGCCTTCACCTCGGGCGTGAGATTTCGCCTGGCCTCGCTGATGAGCCCGGTGACTTCGCTGTTGCTGATTTTCGTGTCCTTGAGGACGCGGGCGATGGAGGGCGAGATGGCTGAAGGCATGCGTGAGGTCCCAGAGGTGAGGGTGCAGAAGAGGCAACACTTCTACACCGTGAGCTGCGCAAGTGATGGATCAGCGACCGACGTACCGACATTGTCGCACACGCACCTTCCACAGTTGCGTCGGCGTGGGGAACTTCGCCTCTCGAATCATTTCAAATGGTTGCGCCTTCGATAGATAGACCGAAGAGGGCGGGCGTTGAAGGCCGCATGGTCACCACGCTCCTCGCCCTGACGCTCGCCTGCAAGCCGATGATGCCCACGCCCGACCGCTTGATGACGGTGGCTCCGACGACGTCGCGCTGCGAAGGCGCCGACCTCGTGACGCGCGACCACGACCACCGTGAAGTCTCACGCTCACCGGGCTCATGCCTGTCGTCGGCGTGTGAAGGCCCCGACCTCGTCTCGCGCGATGGCAGCCGCGTCGAGTACCGCCGGCAGCGCTTCTCGCCTTCATGCGTGACGTCGCGCTGCGAAGGGCCCGACTTCGTGCGCCGCGACGTGAACGGCACCGAGTACAGCCGCCAGTCCTTCTCGGGGCTGTGCCTGACGAGCCGCTGTGAAGGGAGCGACCTGGTGCAGCGTGACGTGCGCGGGTTCGAGGTGAGCCGCCAGACGTTCCGGTGCGCGCCGCCGCCGCCGGTGCGCCTCACGCAGCAGACCGACGCGTGGCGCTTTGGGCTCACCGCGAAGTGAGACGACGGGCCCCTTCGCTGACTGTCGCCTCGAACCGCCGATGCGTGACGCACGACAAGCGAGTCGAACTGTGACGCACGAGATGGAAACGGAGTGGTAGGTCTGCACCATGCTCCGCGTCGTCACCGTCGTCCTGCTCAGCAGCACCCTCGCTCTCGCTGCGCCCAAGAAGAAGCCCAAGGCGCCGCCCCCGCCGCCACCACCTCCGCCGACGAGCCCGATGCCGAAGGTGCAGGAGAACCTGAGCGAGAAGGTGCTCGAGGTGTTGGCCGGCGCGACGAAGGTGCAGGCGTGGCGTGTGGCGTCGACCCAGGGCCTGCGTCCCGACCCTGCGAAGGCCATCGGCAGTGACTGGGTGCGTGAAGTCGCCGGCAAAGAGCTCGGCGCCCCCGAGCTCGCGACGCTGCGTGGCGTGCTCTACGACGAGAAGACGTACCGCTTCGACCAGGACGTCTCGAAGTGCAACTTCACGCCAGACGTCTCGTTTCAGGCGCTCTCGGGCGTCGACACCGTCGAGGGCGTCGTCAGCTTCAAGTGCAGCCAGGTGGTGTTCATGCTCGGCAAGCCCGGTGGGCGGTGGCTGCCCTCGGGCTCGTTCGACGTGAAGCCGGCGCGCGCGAAGCTGCTCGAGCTGGCCAAGGCGATGATGGACAAGGACGCGCCCACGCAGAACCTGAAGTGACGTCAGCGGCAGGTTCCGAGCGGCACCACGGCGAGGTCTCCGCTCGAGGTGAAGACGTACAGCTCGTTGCCCACGACGTGCAGCCGCCCCCCGCTGAGGCCGATGAAGCCGGCGGGCAGGGGAATTGCCTGCCAGTGGCCGACCGCCGCGCCCGCGGTGCCGACGAGCTCGAAGAGCCCACGCGGCGTCAGCGCGACCGAGCGGCCGCAGACCTGCGCGTAGTCTTCGACGCTCTCACCCAGTGACGGCGCCAGCAGCACGCGAGAGGGCAGCGAGAACACCGTGCCGTCCGAGAAGCCGACGCGCGCGCGGCCGTTGTTGAACCACACCTCGCGAGGCGTGAGCGCCGCGGGGAGCGGAACGTCTTCGGCGCGCCAGACGGTGGGCGTGTCGGCGATGAGGCGGCTCACGCCGTTCGAGGTCGTCGCGTAGCCGACGAAGGTGGTGCCCGCGTCGGCGTCGGTGGCAGCGATGGCGAGCGAGCTGATGACGCCCACGGTGGCGACGCGGGGCGCCAGCGGTGACGGCGGGCGGGGCGGGCTGGTGGTGTCGTCGACGACGGCCGTCCACACCTGGTTGCCTGCGCTCAACACGGCCACGGTGACCTGCTCCCGCGTGACGGCGCGCACCAGCACCTGCGGCGAAGGCAGCGCGCGTGACGAGACCGCCAGCGGCTGCCCCTCGTCGAGCGAGCCTGCGTTCGCGAACGAGAGCACCTGGTCGTTCAACACCGCCCAGGCCGGCTCGTTCACCGCGATGGCGGTGGGCGTGACGCGGGAGCTGGCGACGAGGCCCAGGCCCGGCTCGAGCACGCCGACGGTGTTGTCACCCACCACGACGCTGCGTGGAGAGGGCGCTCCGAGCAGCACGACGCCCGTCGCGGCCTGGTCGAAGCGCACCGACACCGCGCTCAGCGCCGAGGGCCCCACCCAGGCCTGGCCGTCACCGTTGGCGAACCCCACCCGGCCCGGGGCGAACTGTTCGGCCGCGACGAGGGCGGGCGCCGCGAAGAGGCTCGAGGCGCCGATGGTGAGCCGGTTGATGCAGCGGCCCGACGCCGTGGGGTGCGCGGTGACGCGATAGAAGGTGAAGGCGCCCGCGTCGGGCGTGCCACAGCGCGCCTCGAGCTCGATGGGTTGGCCGGGCGTGACGATGGGGTTCACGTCGAGCAGCGCTCCAGTGGGGCAGGGCGCGCAGGGGCCGAGCTGCACGTCGTAGACAATCGCGTCGTCGGCGTCGCAGGGCCGGTCGTCCCACGAGGTGCACCAGAGCTGGCTGAGGTCGTCGGCGGGCCCGGGGAAGGAGCGGCTCAAGCTCCAGACTGCGACCTGAGGCGACCCACCGTCCCACGGGGTTGCCACCACCGCCGCGCGCTGGCCGTCGAGACCGATGAAGCGCTGCACCTGAAGGCCGCTGCGGGCGCACGCCGCGTTGCCGAAGGCCGGCGAGTGGACGGGCTCGAAGCTGTAGTCGTTGCGGCTGGCCCACACGCCCGAGCGGTCGACGAGAAAGGTGCACTCGAGCGAGGCCGAGGCCGAGTTCACCGGCGCCGCCCAGTACCAGTCGGCCACGTCGAACACCGTGTTGCCGGCGCGGTTGATGACGAGCGAGGGTGGCGCGTTGACGGTGAAGATGTCGCGCACGTACCCGCGGCCGGGGCCGTCGAAGACGACGTAGCTGGCGGGGCTCTCGGAGAAGCCGAGCAGGTAGGGCAGGTCGACGCCGGTCGGCACGCCACCGTCAGCCAGCAGCCGGGCCAGCCCGTGTCGAAGGCCCGAGAGGCGCGGCAGCACCCCGCCCGCAGCCTGGTGCACTGGAGCGGTGTTCACCCCGCCGTCGTTGAGCAGCTCGAACCCGAAGAGCCCGCCATCGGGGCCCGTCGCGTAGAGGTACGGCGTCTCCATGCGCTCCTGGTCGGGAAACGAGGGAAGGTCGCGAATCCACCGTGGGCCCGACGCGAGCACGGGGCCGGCCGGCGAGAACGGAATCTCCCAGCGACGGAAGGTGCCGAACGGGTCTCGTGTCATGGCCTCGAGCCTGCCGTCGCGGACGAGGGCGACGGTGGAGGTGTCTCCGCCCGTCGTGGTGCCGAAGACGGGAGACACGGCGAGCTGGGTGATGGGTTTGCGGTCGCCGGGCGAGCGCACCACCGCGGCGCCGGCGTCGAGCTCGGGCAGCGGCTCGAGCGCGTCCTGGGCGGGGTTCACGCAGCGGCGGTCGACGTCGCAGCGCCAGCCTCCGAGACAGTCGTCGTCGCGCTCGCAGGCGAACGCCTGGGGGTTCTGCGGGTCGTGACACTCGCGCTGCAGCCGATTCGAGGTGAGCCCACAGTCCCAGTTGGCGACGCAGTCGGCGTCGGTGAGACAGGCGAAGCTGCGCGGCATGTTGGGGTCGTGACACTCGCCGGCCGTGCGCGCGTCGTTGAGCCCGCAGACGAAACCCCCGAGGCAGTCGGAGGCCCGCTCACACGCGAAGCTGCGCGGCATGTTCGGGTCGTGACATTCCCGGGCGGTGCGCGCGTCGTTGAGGCCGCAGCGCCAGCCGCCCAGACAGTCGCCGTCGCGCTCACACGCGAAGCTGCGCGGCAGGTTCGGGTCGTGGCACTCGCGCGCGGTGCGCAGGTCGTTGAGCCCGCACTGCCAGCCGCCGAGGCAGTCGTCGTTCGTCAGACACACCCAGGCCTGGGGGTTCGCGGGGTCGTGGCACTCGCGCCCGCCCGTCGCGGCGACGCCGCACTGCCAGCCGCCGACACAGTCGCTCGTCGCTTCACACGGCCAGGCCTTCGGCTTCAGCGGGTCGTGGCAGCGGCGCAGGCGGGCCACGTCGAGCCCGCACGTCCACCCTCCGGAGCAGTCGTCGTTCGACAGACAGCGGTGGTCTTCCGGAGCCTTCGGGTCGTGGCACTCGCGCGACACGCCATCGGTGGCGATGCCGCACTGCCAGTCGTTCTCGCAGTCGGTCGCGTCGACGCACTTCCACTTCGCGCCTTCGCCCACCGCGTGGCAGTACCCCTCGAGGCCGCAGCGGCTGTTGCCCGGGCACTGGGCGCTCCCGACTTCACGGTTGCCGTTCGGGTCGCACGCGTAGCGGCCCTGCTCGACCTGGAGCGGTTTGCAGCCGGCGAGGAGGAGCAGCGAGAGGAGCGCGCGCTTCACGGCAGCACTCCGACGATGGCGGCGCCGCCGAGCGTGGGCACGAGCGAGACCCGCACGCCGGGCTGGGGGGCGTCGGGCGGCATGAAGAAGACGCCGAGGCCGATGAGGGCGGCGCCGGCGAGCAGGGCCGAGAGGGCGAGGGTGCGTTGCAGCGCCGTCTCGTTGAAGCGGGCGCGGTAGGTCTCGGCAGGCGAGAGCACGCTGGGGTTGTTGTCGTCGGCCGTGAGCGCGCCGGTGGTGGCCGACTCGGTGTTGAGCGCGATGAGACCGAGCACGCCGCCGCCGACGAACGAGAGCCCGCCGACCGAGATGAGGGTGATGGGCACCGCGCGTGACGGCGGCGCGGGCAGCGGCGTGCCACAGGCCTCGGCGACCGCGTAGGGAATGAGGGAGCGAAGGCCTTCGAAGTCGCGGGCGATCTTCGTGGAGCGACCCAGCGTGCGCGCCTTCTGCGAGTCGATGACCTGCAGGTTGAGTTGGAAGATGCCCTCGAGCTTCGTGAGCGAGCCGCTCATCACGTACGGGGCTCCGAGGGCCGAGGCGACCTCGGTCATGCACGAGGTGGCGTCGTCACCGCAGCCGAGCAGCTGCTTCTGCCGCTCGACGCCGAGCAGCGTGGCGATTTCACCTGCCGAGATGGGCTCGAAGTAGCCGCGGGCTGCGACCTCAGCGGTGACCGATTCCCCGATGACCTCGGCGACCTTCGGGTCGACCTCGCCGGCGCTCGAGAGGCCCGTCACCGCGATGCGCGTTCTGGCGGGCGTGGCGGCGAGGGCGAGGCACAACACGACACTGGAGACCATGACGGCCTTCTACCTGTGCCGCCGCTCATTGGGGGGAGGTCGCGCCGGTCGTCGGGTGAACCTCAACGGCATGGGATGAAGAAACGATGAAGAAGCCGTGAAGCACGGGTCGCGGGCCGGGGGTTGAGTGGCCACTCCCTTTCCCCGGAGCCCGTCATGCAGGTTGGTCGCAGCGTTCTCGTCGTGGTGCTCGTGTCGATGTCGTGTGGTCGTGAAGCCGAGGCGCCGTCGCCAGGTCAGAGCGAGCGGCGCATCGTTCACACCGCTGCGCTGTCGGGTGAAGTGGAGTCGTTGAAGGAGGTCGAGCCCCAGGTGCGCGCGGTCGCAGAAGCGATGGGTGGCTTCGTCAGCGACTCGACGGCGACCAATGACGAACTCACGGTGACGGTGCGTGTGCCCGACGCGAAGCTGGCCGAGGCGATGGAGCGGCTCGCGGGGCTCACCACGCGCGTCTCGTCGAAGCGGGTGTCAGGCGACGACGTGACGACGGAGTTCGTCGATCTGACGAGTCAGCAGAAGAACCTGACGGCGGCGCGGGAGCGGTTGGTGGAGTTGCTGAGCCGCGCGGCGAACGCGACCGAAGCGCTCGAGGTGAGCCGGGCGTTGACCGAGGTGCAGGGGCAGCTGGAGCAGGTGCAGGGGCGGCTCGCGGTGATGGACTCGAAGCTGAAGCTGGCGACGGTGGTGGTGACGTTCGTGCCGCAGGTGTCGATGGGTGAATGGCGCCCGCTCGAGGTGGTGAGTAATTCTGTCGCAGCGCTGGGGTTGGTGCTGAAGGCCCTCGCTAATCTTGCCATCGTCGTGTTGGTGTTTTCGCCGCTGTGGGCGCCGGTGGTGCTGCTGATTCGCAGGCGGGTGCGTGCGGTGTGATGGGTCAGTCGGTCTCGGAGTTGAACGACGCGACGCCCGCGTCGGGGCCGCACGTGCAGAATCGTTCGCGGCGGAGTTCACTTCCTGTCGGCGAACGACTTCGGTGGTGACGCCGAGACCTCGAGAAACGCGTGTTGCAGTGCTGGCGGGTAGTGCGAGACATCAACCCGCTCACGCCACCAGAGCGCGTCGAACACGTGCTCGGGCAATTTCCCGGTAGCGCAGACTTCGCTCAATCGTTCGGCGTGCATCGCAACGTGCTGGGCCGCGAGCTCGACGAGTCCTTCTTCGCGGCTCCATGCTGCTTCCCAGCCGAGCGCCGCTCGTCGGCCCCCAAGCGCATCGAACGCGACCAGAATCGCCTGCGCCTCCTCGTGGCGGCCCTTCGACTGCAACCACTCGAACCAATACACCGGAAACCACCGCAGCGACGGCCCGCGCCGTGCGCCCGAGACCCCTTCATAGGTCGTCGCCCGCCGCAGCCCCGGCTCCCACCACGCTTCGCAGCTCGAGCCCACCAACACCTCGAGCAGCTCCCGCGACACCTTCACCTCCCGCAGGAGCCTCTCGACGACCGCGCGCTGAAACGTCTCCACGTTCTCGGTCATGCCGGTCTGCGCTCTGGTCGGCAGCGCGACGCGCTCGAAGGCCGTCTCGTCGGGAACTGGAATCGGGCCCACGGCGAACAATTCCGGTACAGCGATGAGGTGAAACAGCCCGGGGTCGTCACTTTGGTACACGACGAACTCTGGCGTCATCGCGATGGGCTCGCGCAAATTGCACCGCACGAGCTCGACCTCGCCCGTCATCGTCCACACGCTCACGAGGCTCGCGTGTTTCTCGTGGTACGCGAGCACCACCCGGTCTCCCTCGCTCCACGCGAGGCCGTACACGGTGCAGCCGAAGTAGGGGTTGTACGAGGGGAGCTCGGCCTCGACGTGAAGAGCTCCGCCCCACGCGACCTTGATCGTCAGCGATGCGTCGACGAACCCGCCGTTGTCCTCTCCAACCCGGCGCTCCTCGACCCAGGCCACCCGGCCGTCGTCCCGCACGGCGCCGCCATGCACCTCGGTGAACGCGTCAGCCACGTACGGCCCATCGAGGCGCAGCGCCCGGCCGATGCCCTCGAGCAGCGTCTTCACGTTCGCCGTCGCCGCCGGAGCATCAGGGCCACCACGGCCAGCGATGCTCCAGGCACCACCGCGCAGCTCGGCGCAGGCTCCACCGGCTTTGGCTTCGGCGTCGTTGGCATCTCCATCGGCACGCCTGCATCCTCTGGCGCCTCGACGTCGGTCACCACACACGTTCCGCGCACGCACGCCTGGCCGGCCGCGCACAAGACGCCCTCGTCGATCATTCCGTCACAGTCGTCGTCGAGCAGGTTGCACCGCTCGGTCAATGGCCGCCCGGGCTGGCATGACGCCACGTCACAGGTGATGCCCAATGCCTCACACCACCCGGTGCCGCACCGCACGCGCACGTTCTCGTCGATGCGATTGTTGCAATCATCGTCTTTCAGATTGCACACCTCGGTCGCGCCTGGGTGAATCTTCGCATCGCCATCGTCGCAATCCATGTCATTCGACGCCCGCCCCGACGCTGCGCAGCCGGTCGCCATGGTGCCCCGCTTGTCGCCGAACCCGTCGCCGTCGCGATCGGGCCAGGTCGCCACGTTCGACAACCCCTCATCAATCATGCCGTCGCAGTCGTCGTCCTTCGCGTTGCAGCGCTCCATGCCGCCGGGCACGACGCGGTTGTCGAAGTCGTCACAGTCGCCATCGGTGGCCGAGAAGCCCTGCGGCACCGAACAATCGAGCGTCGTGCCGTTCACCGAGCTGCCCACGCCATCGGCGTCGAAGTCGCGGAAGTACCGCGTGCCTGCACAGCCGAAGACGAACTGCCTGGCCGCTTCGCCCGTCGAGTCTCCGCCCGAGCGCTGGTCCGAGTTGCCCAGCACCGTGAACGCCTGCAGCTCGGCCGCACCTGCCCCTGACGGCGCCGTCCACCGCACCTGGAACGTCGCCTGCCCGCCAGACGTCGACTTCGGCGTGGACTGCACCACGTCGCCATTGAGCAGCCGCGTGCTCTGCCCGCTCACCAGCGCGAAGGTGCCGCGTGTCGTCGTCAGGTACAGGCCTGCGTTGCTGCCGCCGCCACGGGCCGTGACCGTCACCGTCACCGTGTCGCCCGGCATGAACGTCGCGGGGCTCACGTCGATGGAGGTCGTGTGGCTGCCGGCGCCATGACACCCCTGACAGCCGCTGGCTGCGATACCACCGCTCCGCGCCCAGGCACCAAAGGCCAGCGTCAGGCTGAAGGCGAGCAGGGCGTGTTTCACGGGGAACCGCAGCAAAGCCACAGGGGTGCTTGCCTGACAACTGGGCACATCAGGAGACACCCGGCCTCCACTCCCGATGATCCGGGCCATCTCGTCGGAGCATGATAGGTTTCTCAAAGGCATGAGCGCGCTCGAGTTCGCATTGCCGGGGGCCCCTGAAGCACCTGGGTTTGGCTTCCCGTCCCCACGGTTCACCATCGGCTCCGGCCCGAACGTCGCGATGCGGTTCGACGCGCGGCTGGTGCAGGCCGAACATGCCGAGGTCGCCCTCGACGCCAAGGGGGTTCCGTGGATTCGTGACCTCACCAATCAAGGGCTTCTGTGGGTGAACGGCACCCAGACGACCAAGTCGGCGCTCACGGTCGGTGCCATGGTTCGCCTGGGCCGCCTCGACCTCGAGGTGCGCGCGGCAGGCAACAAAGAGCTCAACCTCGACTCCACGGCCAAACGCCCCACACCGTTCGCCACGCCGCCTGTCGACTCGACCTTCAAGCGGCCCACGCCGTTTCAGGCGCCTCCCGCGGTGCGCGCGAGCCAGGCCGGCAAGCTCAGCTCACCCAAGCTCGCGGCCCTCTCGAACACCGCCGCCCAGGCCCACGAAGACCGCACGAAGCTCTCGGGTGCATACGTGCCGGGCCAGGAGCAGCAGAACTCGCCCGACGACTCGACCCTCATGCGCACGGTGCTGCCCGAAGGCGCCGTCGTTGCCGACCGCTACCGCATCATCAAGAAGCTCGCGGCGGGCGGCATGGGTGAGGTCTACCAGGCCGAGCACATCGAGCTGCACAAGCAGTTCGCGGTGAAGGTGATGTTGCCCGCGCTCTCGTCTGACCAGGAGTTCGTCAACCGCTTCAAGCGTGAGGCCATCTCGGCCAGCCGCATCGGTCAGCAGAACATCATCGACATCTCGGACTTCGGCCAGACCGATGACGGCCGCTTCTACTTCGTTATGGAGTTCCTCGACGGCGTCACCATCGCCAGTCTGCTCCATCGACAGGGCGCGTTGCCCGTGCAGCGCATGGTGAACATCGCGTTGCAGACGGCGCGCGCGCTCGCGGCGGCCCACGCGCAGGGCATCGTTCACCGCGACATGAAGCCCGAGAACGTGATGGTGCTGCAGCGGCCCGGGCAGCCCGACTTCGTCAAGGTGCTCGACTTCGGTGTCGCCAAGGTCTCCACCGGCCCCGGCCAGGGCGGCCAGACGCAGCTCGGCATGGTCGTCGGCACGCCGCAGTACATGTCGCCCGAGCAGGCCATGGGCGTCGCCGTCGATTCCCGCACCGACACCTACGCGCTCGGCCTCATTCTCTACGAGATGCTCTCGGGCACGCCGACCTTCCACGGAGACACCGCCAGCATCTTGATGGTGAAGCAGGTGACCGAGCCCGCGCCCCCGTTCTCGCCCGAGCTCGCCGCCTCGGTGCCCGCCGCGCTGCACGACCTCATCTTCCAGATGCTCGAGAAGGACCCGAACAGCCGCCCCGCCAGCCTCGACAAGGTCGTCGAGTCGCTCGAGACGCTGCTCGCTCACCTGAAGGTCGGCGCGAAGCTGCCCAACGCCACCACCTCGGGCCGGTTCCCCGCGACCGCCACGCCGCACTCGCTCAGTCCCGTGCGTGTCACCTCGGCTGGCCTCGCGATGCCGACGGCTCCGGTGCCCGCGACTGCTCAGACGGGAGCCTCCGACGCAGTCGAAGACACATACTCCAAGCCGCCGACCTCGAAGCTGCCGATGGTCATCGCCGGCGTGCTGGGCCTGGTGATTCTCGCCGGTGGTGGCTACGTGGCTTTCAAGCCAGGCCCCGAGCCGGTGACGCCGGTGGTGGTCGAGCCTCCGCCCGAGCCGAAGATTGAGAAGGTGGTCGAGACCCCGCCCCCGCCGACGAAGGTCGAACCGAAGATGGTGAAGCTCACCATCGAGTCGAAGCCCGATGGCGCCGAGGTGTTCGAGAAGGAGATTTCTCTGGGCACTACGCCGATCGTGCTGAGCCGCGAAGCGCAGAGCATCGTCGAGCTCAAGTTCGTCTTGAAGGGCTTCCAGGACCTGCAGCGCAAGGTGGCCATGCCGGTCGACGATGGCAGCCGAGTATTCGAGCTCGAGAAGAAGCGCACTGGCGGACCGGCGCCGGTGAAGACCGGGGGCGGAGACCTGAAAGACCCCTACGCGCCCACCGAAGATTTGAAAGACCCGTACCAGTAATGAGCTGACGCCTTCGGGCGTTCGAGAGGAACCTTCCAATGTTTGCACACGCGCTCTGCGTGGCGCTCGTCGTCTCGGCGCCTGGAAAGACGAAGACGGCACCACCGCCCGCCGCGGAGGACTCGACGCAGAAGGCGAAGGAGGCGTTTCAGACCGCGCAACGCCTGTACAAAGAAGCCCGCTACGCCGACGCCATCGTGAAGTTCGAAGAGGCCTACGCGCTCAAGCCGAGCCCGGTGCTGTTCTTCAACATCGGCAAGTGTCACGAGCAGCTGGGCGACGTGCCCAGGGCGCTGCGTTCGTACCGCGACTATCTGCGGCTCGCCCCTGACGCGAAGGACAAGGACACGGTGAGCGACGCCATCGCGAACCTCGAGCGCCGGCTGAAAGAGAAGGGCCTGCAGCAGCTCATGGTGTTCGCTGACCCGCCCGCGGCCGTCATCGAGGTCGACGGCAAGGTGCTGGGCAACTCCCCGGCGTCGATCGAGCTCACGGCCGGCAATCACAAGCTGGTGGTGAAGGCCGACGGCTACGAGACGACCGAGCGGTCGTTCGTGATGCAGACGGCGCGCGCGACCGAGATGACCATCAACCTGCGGCCCGCTGGCGCGAAGATGGACCCGCCGCCGCCTCCGCCGCCGCTGGTCGACGTGCCGAAGAAGGACGAGCCGAAGAAGGACGAGCCTCCGAAGCTGACGCCGAAAGACACGGTGGTCGCCTCGAGCGGCAACGGCGTGACGAAGACCGCCGAGCCCGCGAAGAAGGGCCGGCTGTGGACGTGGGTCGCCGGAGGCGTGGCCGTCGCGAGCGCGGGCGCTGGCGTGGGAATGGGCGTGGTTGCGCAGAGCACGGCGAAGAACGTTCCGAATGCGGCGGTGGGCATGGCTGATGACCAGGCGCGTTCGGCGCAGGGCCTCGCGACTGGCGCCAACGTGGCCTACGGCGTCGCCGGCGCCGCAGCCATCACCGCAGTCGTGTTGTTCTTCGTCGAAGGTAAGTGAACACCCGCAGGCGGAGTCTTCATGAACAGGTCCCTGTGGTCGATTGCCGGCGCGCTCGCGCTGCTGTCTGGCTGTTTCGTCACCATTCCTGAAGGTGCGAAGTGCAGCACCACCGATGACTGTCCCCAGGGGCAGACCTGCATCGGTGAGGTGTGCGCGCTCGATGTCGGCCACGCAGGAGGAACGGCGAACGGGGGAGGCGCCGCGGCTGGTGGCAGGGCAGGTGGCTCGACGGGCGGCGGCACGGCTGGGGGCTCGACGGCCGGCGGTTCGACCGCGGGCGGTGGCGCTGGTGGCTCGACCGCGGGCGGCGATGCTGGCGGTTCGACCGCGGGCGGTGATGCGGGTGGCTCGCCCGCTGGCGGTGGCGCTGGCGGCTCGACCGCGGGCGGCGATGCGGGTGGCTCGACCGCTGGTGGAGACGCGGGTGGCTCTGCGGGTGGTGGCTCTGCGGGTGGTGGCTCTGCGGGTGGTGGCTCTGCGGGTGGGGTCGTGATGTTGCCAGACGGTGGTGTTGCCGAAGGTCCTGGCGCGACGTGCTCCGACGGTCTCGACAACGACGGTGACGGAGCGCTCGACTGTGCCGACTCCGACTGCAACGCCCAGCGCTGCCGACCGGTGGCTGGTGCGTGTGATCTCGCTGAAGTCTGTACAGGTGGCGTCTGCCCTGCCGACGAGAAGCAGCAGCCCAACACGGTCTGTCGCGCTGCAGTCACCGGAGGCTGTGATGTCGCCGAGGTCTGTGACGGAACCTCCGACGACTGCCCGATGGACGTGTTTGCCCCGATGGGAACGGCGTGTCGCCCTTCGGCGGGCGGGTGCGACGTGGCCGAGGTTTGCTCGGGCGTCGTCGCCACGTGCCCCAGCGATGCCTTCTTGCCAGCGAGCACCGTTTGTCGCGCTGCTGCCGGCATCTGCGACCGCCCCGAGACGTGCACCGGCACGAGCGCCGCCTGCCCGGCGAATGGCTTCAGGCCCAATACCGACGTGTGTCGCGCCGCCGCTGGGCCGTGTGACGTCGACGAGCGATGCAACGGAACCTCCGACGTCTGTCCTCAAGACGCGGTCGCACCGAACACGACCGTCTGCCGCGCCGCGAATGGACTGTGTGACTCGGCAGAGACGTGTGACGGCCTGGCGACCGCGTGCCCGACCGACCGCTTTGTCGGCGCAGGCACGGTCTGTCGTGCGGCGACGGGCTCCTGCGACGTCGAAGAGACCTGCTCGGGCAGCTCTGGTGCGTGCCCCAATGACAGCTTTCAGCCCGGGTCGTTCACCTGCCGGGCGGCCGTCAGCGTCTGTGACATCGCGGAGCGGTGTACGGGCACGGCCGGCAACTGCCCGGCTGATGCCTTCGTCTCGGCCGCCTCGATGACCGAGTGCCGCGCGTCGACGGGCTCATGCGACCCCCGTGAAGTCTGCGCCGGCGGAGCGACGTGCCCCGCCGACGCGATGATGTGCGGCACCAGTCAGTACTGTGCTGGTGCGGCTGGCTGTCAGGCGAAGAAGGCACTGGGTGGGTCGTGCATGTCGGGCGCGGAGTGCAACTCGAACTTCTGCGCCAACGGCGTGTGCTGCAACACGGCGTGCAACGGCGCGTGTGAGACGTGCTCGGCGGCGGGCCAGTGCAACCTGCAGCCGACGACGTTCGTGTGCCGGCCTTCCGTCGGAGCCTGCGACAGGGAAGAGCGCTGCGCCGGCGCCGCCACCTGCCCAGCCGATACGCTCGAGCCCGCGACGACGGTCTGCCGCGTGAGCGGAGGCGCGTGCGACCCTGCCGACAATTGCACGGGCACTTCGACGACGTGCCCAGCGAACGTGCTGTCGGGCGGCAGCACGGTGTGCCGGCCGAGCGCCGGCGTGTGCGACCCCGCCGAGACCTGCAACGGCACCTCGGCGACGTGCCCGACCGATGTGTTGTCTCCGAACACCATTGTCTGCCGCTCGAGCGCGGGCAACTGTGACGTGGCCGAGAACTGCCCGGGGAACGCGGCGACGTGTCCGGCCGATGGGTTCCAGCCGGTCAATACGGCGTGTGGCATTCCCTTCTGCACCAACGGCCAGCTGACGCCGGTGCCGCGCTGCACGGGCTCGGGCGCCAACGCTTGCATGAGCTTCGGCACGGTGAGTTGCAATGGCTATCAGTGTACGGCCACGGCCGATGCGTGCCGTACGACCTGCACGGCTGATACGGATTGCATGCCGTCTCATTATTGCAATGGCACGAGTTGCCAGCCGAAGCTCGCCGACGGGGCGACGTGCCTGACGAGCAATCAGTGCCTGAGCCCGAACGGGTGTCTGCTTGGCTACGTCGACAACGACGCCGACAGCTTCGGCAACAGCACCCTGTCGGCACGCTTCTGTGGCGTGCTGCCGACGGCTCCCACGCGGTACGTGGCGACGAGCGGTGATTGCTGTGATGCAAACGCGACGGTCAGGCCGAACCAGACGAACTTCTTCTCGACGCCGATCTCAACGCCGGGCTGCACTGCGGGCTACAACTACGACTGCTCGTTTCGATGCATCGTCGGCGGCTGCATCGACACCATCACACACGAGTTCCCGCAGACCGGTTGTGTCGACAGCTGTTCGCCTGCGAGCAACTGCAACGGTACGGGTTGGGGCGGCACCTTCCCAGGCTGCGGATCGACAGGCACCCGACGGACTTGCGGCACCATCACCAACATCTGCCTCGGTGGGGGCGCCATCATTGGCTGCACGACTGGCCTCGCCCTGATCAACCAGCTCGACCGGTGTCGCTGAGGGTTCTCCAGTTCTCGACGAGCCACCTGACGACGAGCAGGATGCGCCCGTGGTCTCGGGAGCGCTCATCGCAGGTCTCTGGGGCGGGCTGCTCGCGCTCGAGCGGCGCGCCTTCCTTCAAGCGGCGTTGAGTCGGCCGCTCCCCGCAGCCGTCGGAGTCGGAGCGCTTCTGGGTGACGCGACCGCCGGCCTCATGGTGGGCCTCGTCTTCGAGCTGCTCTACCTCGGAGGCGCCTCGCTGGGTGGTGCGCACGCCGACCACGAGATGTCTCCGGCCGTCGCGGGGGCCGCGCTCGCCGCCACCATGGGCGACGCCACCGGCGCCGACTCCACCGCGACGCACTGGGCGCTGTGCATTCTTCTCTGCGCTCCGCTCGGCATCATGGGCCGCCTCGTCGAGACCCGCCTCGACGCGCGCGCCCGCCGCTACTTCGCCCGCCTCGTCGACGCCGCCGACCACGGCCAGGTCGAGCGCGCCCTGCGGCAGAACCTGCGCGCCATGTGGCCGCACTTCGTCTTCTACGGGCTGGTCACCGGCCTCGTCACGCTGCTGGGCCCACCGCTCACGGCGCTGTTGCACACGGCGCCGCCCTCGCTGCTGCGTGGTCTGGCCGGGGCCTACCCGCTGCTGGGCACCGTCGCCGCCGCCACCGCGGTGAACGCGAGCCAGGGGCAGGGCAGGCTGCGCGTCGCCGCCGTCGTCGCCCTGCTCGTCGCGCTGCTGCTGTTGGGCGCGCTCGGAGTGCGCACGTGGGCGTGACGCTCTCGAAGCTCACCATCTGGCGCTGTTTCTGGCGCAGCTTCTTCCTGCAGGCGGGCTTCTCGACCGAGGGCATGCAGTCGCTCGGCCTCGTCTATGCGCTCTCGCCTGCGCTCGTGGTGCTGTACCCCGACGCCGAGCGGCGCCAGGCCGCCTTCAAGCGCCACCTCGCGCCCTTCAACACGCACCCGTACGTAGCCGCAGCCATCGTCGGGGGTATTCTGTTTCACGAGCTGAAGGTGGCGCGCGGTGAAGCGACGCCCGACACCGTGGAGCGCTTCAAGTCGTCGCTGATGGGCCCGCTCGCTGCCCTGGGAGACGGCTTCTTCTGGTTGTCGCTCAGGCCGGCCGTCGGCGCCGTCTCGGTCGCGCTCGTGCCCGTGCTGGGCCTGTGGGCCGTCGCCTTCTACGTGGCCGCGTACAACCTCGTGCACCTCACCGTGCGGCGCCGCCTGTTCCTGCTCGGGCTCTCGCTCGGTGATGGGTTGATCGCGCGCGTGAAGGTGTGGCGCGCGCCGCTGTGGAGCGCGCGGCTGCGGGTGCTCGCGGCAGGCGTCGCGGGCGGCGTCGCCTCGTGGGTCGCGGTGAAGTTCGGCGTGCACGCGAAGGGGTGGGTCGAGCCCGCGCTCGACGTCGGCTCGTTGCTCTTCGGCGTGGTGACCGTCTTCGTGCTCTCGAAGAAGGTGAGCCCGTACCTCTTGCTCTACGTCGCCGCGGCCGTCGGCCTCACGCTCTCGATGCTCGACGTGGTGTGACGTTCGCCGCCATACTCCGCGCTTCCGTGAACGCGCGTGTGCTGCTCGTCGAAGATGACCGCAACCTTCGTGAGGCGCTCGCCGAGACGCTCGTCGACGAAGGCTACGCCGTGCGCACCGCCGCCACCCTCGCCGACGCCCGCGCGGCCTCGAAGCTCGAGCCCGCCGACGTGCTGGTGCTCGACCTCATGTTGCCCGACGGAGACGGCTCCACCCTGTGCCGTGAGCTCAAACGGTCGGGCGCGGCCACGCGGGTGTTGATGCTCACCGCGCGCACGCTCGAAGACGACGTGGTGAAGGGGTTCGACGTCGGCGCCGACGACTACGTGGGCAAGCCGTACCGCCTCAAAGAGCTGCTCGCCCGCATCGCCGCGCTCGCCCGCCGCGCGCCAGCCACCAGCTCGGCCCATCGTCTCGGGCCGTACACCATCGACGAGGCCACCCGCGTCGTCTCGGGCCCCGACGGAGAGGTCTCGCTCACCCGCAAGGAGTTCGACCTGCTCGTGTGTCTGCTCGCCGCCGACGGCCGCGTCGTCTCACGCGACGAGCTGCTCGATCGGGTGTGGGGCGACGTGGTGGTCGACGTGCACACCGTCGACAACTTCGTGTCGTCGCTGAAGAAGAAGCTCAAAGGCGACGGGTTCGAGCTCAAGACGGTGCGCGGTGTGGGGTTTCGCCTCGCCCGCGCTTGATGCGCGTCACCAGCGTCAATTCTCTGGCGCACGCCGGGCATGCGAACGCCGTGAGGCCGCCGTTAGGCATTCGATCATGAGCGTCACCTCACCACTGCTCGTGTTCTTCTCGCGGTCGCCCCTCTGTGAAGGCCTCACCGAAGACGAGGTCGCCCGCCTGTACGGCCTCTTCGAAGAGAAGGAGATTCCCGAAGGCGGCACGCTGTACCGCGAAGGCGACACCGCCGACTCGTTGTTCGTCGTGCTCGAGGGGCAGGTGCAGGTGAGCCGCGAGGGCAAGAGCGTGGCAGAGATTGGCCCCGGCGCGAGCGTCGGCGAGATGGGCCTCTTCGCGCACGCGCGGAAGCGCTCGGCGACGGTGACGGCCAACAGCCCGCTGACGGTGCTGCGCATCGGCCGCGCGGAGTTCAAGCAGGCGCTCGACACGCGGCAGATGCCCGCGGTGATGGTGGCGAACCTCGCCCACGAAGTCGTCACCCGGCTCTCGCGCTGAGCTTCGCCGACAGCTTCGAGGCGACTCCCGCCAGCAGCAGTGGCGGCACCACGAAGACGACGGTGAAGAAGGTGAGCGCGTAGAGCAGCCCGAGGAAGAGCGCCGGCTTTCCACCGGTGATGGTGCCCGAGAGCACGCTCACGTGCTCCCTCGCGCCGAGCAGCTCGAGGAACAGCAGGAACGCAGACGTGACGACGGCGGTGCGAATCATCGGGTCACCTCGGTGAGCCGGGTGGGCGTCGATGCCCGGGCGCGGGCCCACAGCGGGCCCTCGACGAGCGAGTACAGCAGCACCGCGTCGGCGAGCTGGTTGCCCGCGGCGTACCGAAGCCCCGTCGCGTCGTTCACGGGGAACGCGGCGAAGCCGAGGCTGGTGACGAGGCCGTCGAGGAACTCGTCGTCGTCGAAGGCCGCGGCGCCGACGAGCGCGAGGCCACTGGAGCCGGCGTTCGCCTCGACGAGTGGAATCGTCGGCCCCGAGTCGACGTCGTCGACGTTGCGCAGCACCTTCGGCCACTCCGCGGCCCAGCCGAACCCCAGCGCGAGGTGGCCCAGCTCGCGTCGCGCGGTGCGGTACTGCGTCTCGGCGAAGTCGGCGTCGACGACCTGCAGCATGTGCGCGGCCAGCCACAACGTGGAGCCCTCGGGGCCATCGAGCGGTGCGCCGCCATGACGAAAGCTCGAGCGCAGCAGGCCCGTCTTCGGCTCGACGAGGTGCTGCTTCGCCGAGGTGAGCCACCGCGCGACGAGGTCGTCGTGGCTGCGGCCGTCGACCCTGTCAGACAGCCGGAGCGAGGCCACCGCAATGGTGTTGCAGAACGTCCACCCTTCGTCGGGGTAGCTCTCGGCGAGGTGCAGCGGCGCCGTCTCGAGCTGGCGCGTCACCTCGTTCACGCGGAGCCGCAGCGGCTCGCCGAAGTCGGCCCGCGGCTCGACGAGCTGACGGGCTGCCAGCATCAGCGCCACCTCGCCGTCGACGAAGAGGCTGCGCTGCGCCTCGTCGTGAAACGGCTCTCTGCGGCCGTAGGGCAAGAGAAAGAAGAGGTGCCCGTTCGTCTCGTCACGCAGCGTCTGCGAGATGAGCGCGTCGGCGGCCTCGAGGTGCTCGGCGCGGTGGCCGGGCTGCGAGAGCGCGAGGTTCGTGAAGGCGAGCACGCCGAAGGTGCGACTCATCAGGTCCCACTCGGGGTTCATGCGGCGCAGCAGCGCGCGCTCGGGCGTGGCGTCGGCGAGGGCGAGCGTGCGTTGGCGCGAAGCGAGCTGGCCGGCGAGCACGGCGCGGTCGGGGGCGCGAAAGACGAAGTGAAGGCAGGGCAGCCACACCGCGCCCGCGACGAGGAAGAAGAGCGTCTGTTTCAGAAAGCGCATGTCTGCAGTGTCGCGGCGAGCGGCGCGGTCGTGCGGCCCCACGGGACGAGCGGTCGAATCACGCGGGTCAACGGTCGCCGGCGTGTCAGGTCAGAGCACGCGAACCACGCTCCTCGTTCTGCGTGTCGTCTGCAGTGCCTGCAGCCCGATGTCGACGTCGGACGCAGGCGCGGCGTCGTGGCGCGTGATGGTGGCCGGGAGCCCTTCGCCACCGTCGGAGCCCTGGCCCGAACTCAGAAGGTCGTGTTCACGCCGTCGGCCACCCGCCGGGCGTCACCAGGCTGCCGTCGGTGTTCGTCACCCGCAGGGCGAGCACGCTGACGGGAGTTCGGCGAGGTGTGACAGGTGGCCGGGTTCGCGTGGGAGAGGACCGTGAGGAAGACCGCGACGCGCTCGAGCGGCCCTCACCGGCTCGTGGAATACGCCCGTCTGCCCCTGAACGTCACAGGCACTTGCCGTTGACGCATTGAAACGAGCAGCAGTTCGACGTCATCAAGCACGGCGCGTTCGTCATGCCGCAGCCCATCGCGCCACAGCGGCCGTTGGTGCAGCGCCCCGAGCAGCACTGCGTCTGACTGGTACAGATGGCGTTCGTCTGCAGACACATGTTCGGGGCACGGCAGGTGCCCATCAGACACGTCAAACCGGTACAACACTCGGTCGGCTGCGCGCAGGGCTCGGTCATCATGCGGCACTGGGCGCGGCAGGTTCCCGTCGCGCCGCAGAACCCTGCGCAGCACTCGAAGTCCATCGTGCAGGTCGCGCCCGACGCCATGCACGCCTCGGGGCGGCAGAGCCCCGACACGCACGCGCCAGTGCAGCAGTCTTTCGTGCCGTTGCACGCCCCGCCGCCCTGCTGACAGGTCGAGGCGCGACACACGCCACCCGCGCACGTGCTTCCCGTGCAGCAGTCTCCGCCCGACACGCAGCCGCCGCCCGGCATCGAGCAGGTGGCTCCCAGCGCTTCACACTGGCCGTTCACACAGCTGCCAGAGCAGCACAGTGATGGGTTGAGGCACGGCTCTCCTCCCGCTGCACACGTACAAGCTCCGTCTCGACACAGGCCGCTGCAGCACTCGTTCGACGACTCGCAGCCCTCGACGAGCGGCCGACACACGGCGAGGCACAAACCGCCGCGGCATTCGCCTTTGCAGCAGTCGCCGGTCGAGGAGCAGGTGGAGCCCAGGTCTTTGCACATCGGCGTCGTCATCATCGTGGTGCCGCAGCCCACCAGCAGCACACCGAGCCACGTCACGCGCAGAGACATGCGCGGCACCGTAGCCGAAGGGTGTCGACCGACTCCATCGTGGCTCGGTGAACTGATTTTCGCCTGACGGTCTGGCCGCAGGTCAGCGACACTGTGGCCTGCCCTGCTGGGGTTTCCCCCGCACCCAGGAGTCCCTCGTGAATCGTCTCGTCCTCGTCGCGTCCGTCGCGTTCGGTCTCCTCGTCTCGTGCAGCCCACCCATCACGGCCACCGCATGTGGCCCGAGCAACTGCACCGGCTGCTGTGACTCGAACGATGTCTGTCAGGCCGGGCTCACCGAAGCGGCGTGCGGCCGCACGGGAGGCCTGTGCACCGTGTGCTCGGGTGGGTTCGTCTGCTCGCTTGGAAACTGCTCGCCATCGCGGAGCACGGGCGGTGGCGCGGGCGGCGGTGACGCGGGCGGCTCGGCCACGGCTGGCGGCGCTGCGATCGGCGGTGGCGCAGCGGGTGGGGAAATGACGGCCGGTGGGGCTGCGACGGCTGGTGGTGCTGCGACGGCCGGTGGGTCCGCGACGGCTGGTGGTGCTGCGACGGCGGGAGGCTCGGCGACGGCGGGAGGCTCGGCGACGGCGGGAGGCTCGGCGACAGCGGGCGGCTCGGCGACGGCGGGAGGCTCTGCGACAGCGGGTGGCTCGGCGACGGCTGGTGGCTCCGCAACGGCTGGTGGCTCCGCAACGGCTGGCGGTGCTGCGACGGCTGGCGGCTCCGCGACGGCTGGCGGCACCGCGACGGCAGGTGGCTCGGCGACGGCTGGTGGAGCTGCGACGGCTGGCGGAACTGCGACGGCTG